>NZ_JBHTLT010000096.1:0-11833 GCF_042679045.1 Sporosarcina contaminans
CGGCGGAAAGCGTCCGCCCTGTAGCGCAAATCAACATTACTCAGCGGTATCTAAATAAAAGGGTGACGTGCAAATCACATCACCCCAACATTTGATTTAGAACCTATATTGTGTTCGGAAGCGTCTACGTTGTGATGCGATCGTTTTATGTTTCTTATACTTTTTACGTAGTATTGCATTTTTATGTGCTACAGTTCTTTATAAAATGAAACAAAACGATTAGAAGAACGTATACAATAGAAGAATAGAAAGAGGTGGAAACTATGATAATGCAACCAGCAAACCGCATATCTAAAAAAGGGTTGAAAGTATGGCGTTTGTACGGCATTATTCAAACAGCAATTTTGGCTTTACTAGCTATTGGCGGCGGCATAATCGCATACATATTCGAAGGGCCTTGGTGGATTTATCCGTTAGAGGTTGCGGCAGTTATCATTTTTGCATATTTCATCATTTTCCTGTTTCCGAAAGTTAGATGGATGCGGTGGAGATATGAAGTGAGGGAATCTGAGATCGAACTGCAACATGGCTTGTTCATCGTTAAACGTACGTTAATTCCAATGGTGCGTGTTCAACACGTTGATACATCGCAAGGACCGATTTTACGGAAGTACGGTCTTGCTGAAATTTCAATTTCTACTGCTGCAACAATCCATACCATTCCCGCTTTAATCATGCATGAGGCTGATGAAATGCGCAGCAGGATTTCAGTGCTTGCAAGGGTGGCGGAAGATGATGTCTGAACAACGTTACAAACTTCATTGGATTACGGCTGTCATTGAGACTTTAAAGGCTGTGAAAGAGGCAATTTTTCCATTAATCGTCTTAATTTTTGCGAATGGATGGAGAAAGGGCGGCACTGGATTATGGTATGTAGATTATTTATCTTACATCATCTTTGGTGTACTTATCATATTTTTATTAGTAAGCGGAATTATTAAATGGATACGATTTGAATATTGGTTTGAAGATGATGAGCTTAGAATTGAATCCGGACTGTTCGTCAAAAAGAAACGATACATTCCGTTTGATCGTATTCAAAGCCTTGATTACACGGAAGGAATTTTCCATCGACCTTTCCAGCTTGTGAAAGTGAAGGTGGAGACAGCAGGCAGTTCATCGCTGAAAAAAGCGGAAGGTGAATTGACTGCTATTACGAAAGAAGCGGCAAATCGCATTGAATATGAAATGCAAGCTGCTAAAAAGCGAAAAAAAGAAGCTGTTAACGGCGTAAATGAGCTGGAAACGAAGGAAATAATGGATGCAATGCCCGTAGAAGAAGTCATCGATGAAGTAATTCCATCCAAGAAAATATTTTCGATGACGAATAAGGATTTATTGCTATTGGCGACAACCTCAGGTGGTATCGGTGTTATTTTATCTGGGGTTGCGATCTTCCTTTCGCAATTCGGAGATATTTTGCCTTATGAATGGATGTTCGAGGAAATTTCCGCATTCATTAAATTCGGAATATTAATCGTCGGGATTGTAGTCTTTTTAGCTCTTCTATTCGTCTGGCTTCTTTCCGTAGGGATGACTTATTTATCGCATTATGGATTTACGGTTTCATTGGAAAAAGAGGATATTGTCATTACGAGAGGCTTGTTAGAAAAGAAACGAGTGACTGTTCCTTTAAAACGTGTGCAAAGTGTCAGCGTCAATGAAAACCCACTGCGCCAATTGTTCGGGTATGCAAATGTCGTGTTGCATAGTGCGGGTGGCGGTGTAGGGGATAGTTCGAAAATCAATCTATTTCCGCTCGTGAAGAAAAATCGGCTAAAGGAGCCTTTGCAAGAAATTTTCCCGGAGCTTAATTTGGAAGAGCCGAATTATAAGCTTACTTCAAGGGGGAGGCATTTCTATTATCGAATCGACTTCGTCTGGATGCTGCCGGTAATAGGTGCGCTTTCATATTTCTTTTTCCCATATGGGCTGTTTTCCTTGGCTATTATTCCAATTATTATCGGTATGGGATTATGGCAGCATCGGTCGGCTGCAATTGGCCTTGATGGTCAGCAATTGACGATGCGCTATCGAGGAATTGGATTGCATACCGCTTATATGATGAAGAAAAGAATTCAATCGATGGAAATGCGCCAAAGCTATTTCCATAAGCGGAAAGGCGTTGCGACGATTGTCACAAATGTAAAGTCGGGTATCGGCGTTCATCACGCAACTGTTCAGCATATGGAAGTTGAGGAAGCAGAACGGCTATATGATTGGTACGGTGGCAATAAAAAAGCGGTAGATCGCCAGGCTGACAAAAACGTCGGTGAACGATTGGAAGATTGATATGGAAAAGGCCTGTTAGCGTTTCGTCTAACAGGCCTTCACAATTTAGCGCCAGCTTATAATTCTTTTTGGGTGGAAATAACTTAAACCGATTAAAAATCCGACAATTAGCCCTACAATATGTCCAATCACATTAATATTTGGTTGTAGGAAAGTCATAATGACGCTAATTACGATAATCGGTAGGATGATTTGCCGCAATTGCGGAAACGCTTTTTTTGTGTAATAGACGAGCGCTCCGAATGCGCCGAATATGCCGAAGATCGCACCGCTTGCCCCGACATGGGTGAAATCGGCGTCCGCTAAAAAGAACGCTGCGATATTGGCAAAAATACCGGAAAGCATGTAAATAGTTAAAAAGCGTGCCTTCCCGGCAACTCTTTCTAATTCAGGACCGAAGACGAATAGCGAAAACATATTAAAAAGCAAATGCATAAGTCCCGCATGCAAAAACATCGGGGTAAAAAGACGCCACCATTCGCCTGAAGAAATTAGGCCATTTTGACCGACGCCAAGATAATACCAATATCGGCTAAATGTGAATGGCAATCCAGTTGCAATATAAATGAAGATGTTCAATGCAATCAGAACAGATACAACTGGATAGAGACGGATGTATTGCGAGAAATTTTCTGTACGAATAAACATTTTTTCACCGACCTTTGCATTCATTATACAATTTATATGGAGGAGATGGAATCATGATAACCGGAATCGGTCTCGATATCGTTGAATTACATAGGATTAGAACGTTAGATGAAAAGTCGGATAAATTCCGGAGACGCATTCTTTCAGAAAGAGAGATAGCTCTATATGAAAGTTTGCCTTCACATCGGAAAATCGAATTTCTTGCTGGTCGTTTTGCGGCGAAAGAAGCGTTTGCGAAAGCGAGAGGAACTGGAATCGGGGAAGGCTGCAGTTTCATTCAAATAGAAATTTTAAATGAAGCTTCCGGCAAGCCGTCGCTCTTTTTCGATGGGAGGGAAGTGACGGGATTCGTTTCCATTACCCATACGAAATCCGTTGCGGCTGCACAAGTTATTTTGATGGCAAGCTGAAGAAATAGTTTGTTCAAATTGAAGAAAAGTGCTGATTCGGAAGCAGCTGTTACTTCAAACAGAGGCACAACGTATAGTTCAGCTGCATCATCTATAGGGTTTTAATTAACGGTTTTTACCAATCCTTTTTCAAATACTCTTCCACAATGCTTGCCAACTTGCCGCACTTTATTTATTTGAAAATAAACAACGTAGCATAAATGACTGTCCAATCTCATAAGATGACCTACCTGATTGAAATGAGAAAGGATGAACTGTATGCGCAGCAAAATTATTGTCTTTATGCTATTGGCGGTCATGATTCTACTGACAGCTTGTGGAACACCTTCGAAAGAGGATGTCATGAAAAAACTTAGCGGTAAATGGAACGACACGAAAGGGTACGAATTGGAAGCAACTATGGAAATCAAAACCGGATCGGAGCCGCGCGTGTATAATGTGACGGTCTGGCATACGAAGCCTGATTATTACAAGGTAAATGTAACACAGGACGGCAGTCAGGATTCTCAAATGATCGTGCGGAATGAAGAAGGGGTATTTGTTATTACACCTTCGCTCGGTAAAACGTATAAGTTCCAAAGTGATTGGCCGACACAAAACAGCATGCCGTATTTGATCGGCACACTATCGGACGATATAAAAGCCGATAAAAATGCAACGATGACGGATAAGGATAAAACATACATCTTTGAAACGGCTTCCCGGAACAATCATAAGAAAGTATTGCCGACGCAACAAATCCATATCGATAAAAAAACCTTGCTTCCGAAGCATGTATCTGTATTAGATGAAAGCAAGGAAGAAAAAATCAGGGTTACGTTTAAGAAGATCACGCTTGGCATTGAACGTAATGCATCCGACTTTGCTGTCGAGATGGAGAATATCCAGCCTGATAAAAAACCGCAATCTACTGAAGATGATAAAGACCAAACAGGCTACGTAAAGTATTATCCGAACGTAAGCTGGGAAGGCACAATCTATGAAGAAGACAGTACAGTGACAGAACATGGCACGAGGTATTTCATGACGTTTGGCGGTGGAACGAAAGATTTTGTCGTCGTACAAGAGCCTGCTGTCAAACCTGAAGGCCAAGTGGCAGTGTCGATCGAAGGAGATCCTGTAGATTTGGGCTTTGCAGTAGCGGCTTTGACGGAAAACTCCATCCGCTGGGAGCAAAACGGCGTATCCTTCTTTGTTGCTTCCTCTAATTTGACTCCGGATGAATTAATTGAAGTAGCAGCTTCAATGACTCCGGGTGAAAGTAAATAAGCGATAGGGAGGAACAATTCAGTTCGTTGTGATTTATTAAAATTTATTGACTATATATGGTTAATGGTTAGATAATATAAGTAGAATGTAAATTATCGGGGGATCATCATGACAAACAGCACATATTATCGGCCGACGAAAGCCTTAATCGATAGCAGAGCGATTCAAGACAATGTGAAAAATCTCAAAAGCTATTTGCCGAAAAAGACTGAAGTCATAGCCGTCGTCAAAGCTGACGGCTATGGCCATGGAGAAGTGGAGGTGGCGAAAGCAGCAATAAAGGCCGGAGCTTCGATGGTCTCTGTCGCAACGCCGGATGAAGCTGTCCGTCTATATGAAGCTGGTATACGGAAGGATATTTTAGTAATGGGCCCTTCGCCTATAGAGTTTGCTCGTAAAGCGGCGGAGACGGGCATCATTGTAACCGTATCGGATGCAGAATGGCTACAGGATGCAATCGACATGTACGGAGCTTTTAAATATAAATTAAGGTTCCACATTAAGGTCGATAGCGGCATGGGTAGAATTGGCCTAAGAAATAAAGAAACGTTGAAATCGATCATTGATGTAGCAGAAAAAAATCCAGCGCTCATTGTGGATGGAATTTTCACCCACTTTGCATGTGCAGATGAAGATAATCCTTCTGCAACAATGGAACAGTTTTCATTCTTTATGGAAATGGTGCAGTCAATGGAAGTGAAGCCGCGACTTGTCCATGCTTCAAATAGTGCAGCGACATTCCTATATCCCGAACTTTCGTTGGATGCGGTTCGATTTGGCATCAGTCTTTACGGCATACCCCCTTCCGATTATGTAGCATCCCGTTTGCCATTTTCGCTTAAACGGGCGTTGCGCTTAGAGACAGAGTTAACCTTCGTAAAGCGGCTTGAGAGGGGCAGCCGCGTAAGTTATGGGGGAACTTATGAAACGAAGGGAGACGAATGGATCGGTACATTACCGATTGGCTATGCAGACGGTTTAAAACGCGGGCTGCGCGGTCAGGAAGTGCTCATTGACGGTGAAAGGATGCCAATTGTGGGCACGATTTGTATGGACCAGTGCATGGTCAAGCTGACGAAGGAATACTCAGTTGGTGAAAAAGTCACGCTCATCGGCAGGCAAGGCGATGAGGAAATTACAATGGAAGAATGGGCTCGGCGGACGAATACCATTCCGTACGAAATTGCCGTCTCCATTTCGAAACGAGTTCCTAGACTATATTCAGTATAAAATGGATAAAATAATGTAGATCGCAGCTTTCGACAAGTGGCCATCAGAATTGAAGATTCCTGTCAATAAAAATCCTTCTTTGTCTTCTCATTGTCGAACTTCAATGGTAAGATAGACAAGAATAGAATCGATCGAGGGAATGGGGTCTGTCGGAGGTGCTAGGAGTGCGAGAGAAGAACATCAAAGAAGTCATTGTAAGAATCCCCAAGAATATGTTAAATGAAATTGAACATGCGGTCGTCCATCGCGAGCCGGAGCGTGAAGAATTCGTTTACATTTCTACAAAGCGGTATGTGACTGATTACAAAGCCAATGTCATCCGAGAAGAAATGATGAAAGGCTATGTCGAAATGTCGCAAATCAATTTGAAAATTGCAAAGGAATGCTTGCATGCTGAATTAGAGGCACAGCATACGATGGAACGTCTCGTAAGCGGAGGATGAAAAGTTGGCAATAAAACGTGGAGACGTCTTTTTTGCAGATCTGTCACCCGTCGTGGGTTCCGAACAGGGAGGGACGAGACCGGTTTTAGTCATTCAAAATGACATAGGAAACCGGTTTAGTCCGACAGTGATCGTAGCGGCGATCACAGCACAAATCCAAAAAGCAAAATTGCCGACACATGTTGAAATCGACGCGGAACGTTACGGATTCGAGCGAGATTCGGTCATCTTGCTCGAACAAGTCCGCACGATTGACAAGTCGAGGCTGACAGACAAAATCACCCATTTGGACGAAACGTTGATGGAACAGGTTGATGAAGGACTCGAAATCAGTTTCGGGTTAGTTAAATTTTAGAATACATATACAAATAACACTTCGGAGAATAGATTCCGGAGTGTTATTTTATTTTGATATTATTTATGCGGTAAAATAGATGTTTTCATTATTCTTTTGCTACAATGGTAGAAGGGTTAAGTGTAGATAAGATTCATACAATGCGAGGAGGAACTTGAACGTCATGAATAAACTGATGGTAGAAAACATCAAACAAAATATGGACGAAATCATCGATCGTTGGATTAAAGCGATGAGAGAGGAAAAAGGAGAACGCTTTTTCCACTTCATGCCTGAGCATCTTGTTGAGAAGACGAGCAGGGAATTTGCTGAATTAATGACAAATAATATTAGTGAGCAAGGAAGCATCAATGAAGATCAAATTAACGATTTTACTGAAAAAGTTGTCCGTTTCGGTTGGGCAATTAAAATAGTAAACAAAGCGATTGACAATTTTTCGGACGTTGTTTTCGATTTATTGGAGGAACGAGGCGTTATCAAAGACGATAACTTGCGGGCATTTATGCGCCTATTCGATAATTGGATCAATCCTTTGCGAGAAAGCATCATTGACGCCTATTCGACGGAATGGGAACGTACAGTAAGTCTCCAAAAGATCGCGTTGCAGGAGCTTTCTGCATCGCTAATACCAGTTTTCGACAAAATATCTGTCATGCCATTAGTCGGAACGATTGATACAGAGCGCGCGAAGCTGATTATGGAAAACTTGTTGGAAGGTGTCGTCAGCCAGAGAGCGGAAGTCGTACTTTTAGACATTACAGGCGTCCCAGTTGTCGATACGATGGTCGCACACCATATTATTCAAGCGGCAGATGCGGTGCGACTTGTCGGTGCCCAATGTATGCTCGTCGGCATTCGACCTGAAATTGCACAAACCATTGTGGCGCTTGGCATTAACCTACATGAATTTAAAACGAAAAGCACATTGCAAAGAGGGATGCAAGCAGCTCTCAGCATGACGAATCGAAAAATTGTGGAGGTGGAAGGGAATTGAAAACGAGAATTCCAATTTTGAAATTGAATGATGTGCTCATCGTATCGATCCAATGGGAACTTGACGATCAGACGGCTATCCAATTTCAAGAAGATCTATTAAATAAAATGCATGAAACTTCCGCTCTTGGTGTTGTCATAGATTTAACCCCGATTGATTTTATAGATTCATTCATCGCGAAAGTGTTAGGGGACGTCATCGACATGACAGGCCTTATGGGAGCCAAAGTTGTCATCACGGGTATTCAGCCTGCCGTGGCGATTACATTGATAGAGTTAGGAATCCGGTTAGACAATGTAATGACTGCGTTAGACTTGGAAAACGGGCTGGATAAACTTCATAAAGAATTGGAGGCCTGACAATGAACTTTAGGTCTTCTGTAGAGATATACACGGAATGGGATATAGTTGCTGCAAGACAGTTAGGCCGTAATGAAGCAAAAAAAGTTGGATTCGGTACTGTGGACCAAGCTCGTATTACTACTGCAATTAGTGAATTGGCGAGAAATATATATTTGTATGCAGGTAAAGGAAAAATAGAAATAGAGAGAGTGTCTGAAGGGAAGATGTCGGGCATCAAAATCATCGCATCGGATGAAGGACCAGGCATTCAAGATATAAGGAAGGTCATGGAAGACGGCTTTTCGACTTCTGGCGGTTTGGGTGCAGGGATGCCTGGCGTAAAAAGGCTGATGGATGAATTCAAAGTAATCTCAGAGGCGGGGATAGGCACTACGATCACGACCGTTAAATGGCTCCATTAAGGGAGGGGGTAAAAAATGCCTCAAGTAGTCGGCAGACAATATAAGGAGATTTTAAAACAATATTTGAGTAGTCAAAGCGAAGAGGATTTATATGTTGGACAGCAGTTCAGCAGGAGATTCATTGAAAAGGACATCGCTCCGGAAGATGTGATCAGCATCCATAAAAATGCTTTGCATGACATAGTGCCCGATTTGAGGAAAGAAGTTTGGGATTCCTTTGATTTTCTTATAGAAATGATGATCCATTACGGACTCACATTGCGAGAGCATCAAAGTTTGATTCGCAAGCAGGAAGCGATTCAAATGGAAATGGATGTAGCGACAGGCGTGCAAGATACGCTTTTGAAAACAAAGACGCCCAATTTAAAAGGGCTAGATGTTGGCTGGATATCTAAACCTGCAAAGCAGATGAATGGGGATTACATTTATTTTCTCAATCATGAGCATGAAGCGGGCGTTGCGGTGGCGGATGTCATGGGGAAAGGGATTCCTGCCGCATTATGCATGTCAATGATCAAGTTTGGGATGGACGGTTTGCAAGATGAAAATACGAGCCCGCAAAACGTTTTGAATATCATTAATCGAATTGTGGAAAAAAGCGTTGATAATTCAATGTTTATCTCGATGTTTTATGGCAAGTTTGATGCGAGAGACTCTATGTTTTCCTATGCATCTGCTGGACATGAGCCTGCACTCTATTTCAATGCAAAAGAACAGACATTTTCCGAGCTAAGTGCAAAAGGATTGCTATTGGGCATTAAACCGAATGTTGTTTATGAAGAGCGGAAACAAAAAATGGAAGTTAACGATTTTATCGTAATGATGACGGACGGCGTAACTGAAACGAGAACGGAAGACGGATTTATTGATATGAAAACGATTGAAAAGCTGCTGTTAGAAGTAAGCGAAAAACCTGCAGGAGCGATTGCCGAACATTTATACAATGAGCTTTCAAAACTTCAAAACTATCGACTCAGTGATGATTTTACGGTCGTTATTTTTAAAAAGGAAAAATAAATGTTTTAAAAACCGGATGAATGGGTACGTATTTAGTTAGTACATTGTATAAAAGAATTTAGAGATTCGGGGTGCAGAAATGAACTTACAAGTAAAATTGTTAGAACAAAATAGTGTTCAATGTTTTAAGATCGTTGGCGAAATTGATGCGTTTACAGCACCGGTGCTTAGAGAACGTCTGTCAGCTGTAGAAAATATAGACAATTTGCAAGCGGTGCTGGATTTATCCGATGTTGAATATATGGATAGTACAGGACTTGGTGTATTCGTAGGTTTTTACAAGGCTGTAAAAGAAAATGGAGGCCATGTAAAAATCACAGGCTTGAATCGAAGACTTAGCCGTTTATTTGAAATCACCGGGTTGAGTGAAATAATCGACATCGAGAAGAAGGATAGTGAGGACAATGATGCAACATTATGATTATATAGAAATCAAAATTCCGGCAAAAGCGCAATATGTTGGCGTTGCAAGATTAATGATCTCGGGAATCGCCAGCCGTCTAGGGTTTACATATGACGATATCGAAGATTTGAAAATTGCGTCCAGTGAAGCGATTACGAACGCAGTTCAGCATGCGTATAAAGATGGAGAAGATGGAGAGATTGTTGTAGGATGCGCTCTCTATGAAGACCGATTGGAAATTATGATTGCAGACCATGGTAAGAGTTTTGATTTCGAAGAAACGAAAAAACATATCGGACCTTATGATGATAGCTCTGACACTCAATTTCTACGTGAAGGCGGACTTGGTCTGTACTTGATGGAAACGCTAATGGATGATGTGAAATTTCATCATGAGGAGGGCGTGACGGTCTTCATGACGAAATATCTCGGCGGAGAGCGAGGCGAAGAAAATGTCAAACGAACAGCCAACTCATAAGCCGGATACAAAAGAGAAAGTGTTGGAATGGATTAAGCGGTTTCAAGAGGAGAATGACGATGAAGCCCAGACAAATTTGGTGCTTCACTATGAACGTTTAGTCCATTCGATTGCAAGGAAATACTCAAACGGAAAGCCGTACCATGAAGATATCGTCCAAGTCGGTATGTTAGGATTACTGGGCGCGATCAGAAGGTATGATCCTGAATTGGGGCGTAGCTTTGAAGCGTTTGCTGTGCCGACCATAGTTGGCGAGATCAAACGCTTCCTCCGCGACAAAACTTGGGCTGTGCATGTGCCTCGGCGCATTAAAGAGTTAGGGCCGAAAATCAAGGCCGCTGTTGAACAATTGACATCTGAATTGCAAAGGTCTCCATTAGTAAGTGAGATCGCAGAGTATTTGGAGACAGATGAGGAATTAATTTTGGAAGCAATGGAAATGGGCCGCAGCTATCAAGCTCTTTCCATGGACCATACGTTAGAAGCGGATTCTGAAGGTGGAACGGTGACACTATTCGATATTATTGGAGCTCCCGATGAGGAGTTTGAGAAAACCGACCATAGATTGGTCGTGGCAAATGCCTTGAATGTCTTGTCCGAGCGGGAAAAGCAAATTATCCAATATACATATATCGAACAGTTAAGCCAAAAAGAAGCGGGTGAACGATTGGGTATATCACAAATGCATGTTTCAAGGCTTCAACGGAAGGCGATCAAAAAACTTCAAGAAGCCATTTTAGCTGCTGGCGGTGCCCCATAATGGTTTCATTCAAAAATGAATATGTGGAAGCATATGTTTACAATACAGCTAAACACGGAAATGCTGAATCTGGCGATGCATATTTTCTTCATGCAGAAGAAGATTACTTCATCTGTGCCATCGCGGATGGATTAGGAAATGGCATTGTTGCCCGCCAATCAGCAGAAATTGTTCCGCGTATTCTTGAGCAATATCATCATGAGTCGATTGATGAGCTATTGAACCGCTGCAATGAACATATGGTGCAAAAACGTGGAGCCGCCGTCGCTATTGTCAAGGTGGATTTTATAGAAAAAACGATCGCATATAGCTGTGTAGGCAATGTTCGAATGTATATCCTTCAACGCTGTGAAAAAATGCTCTACCCGCTGCCGGTCATGGGATATTTGTCCGGAAGGCCGCAAAAGCTAAAAACTCAGAAGTTCGATTATGAGGTTGGGGATTTGTTTTTCCTCCACTCGGATGGTATTGTGCTTAAAAGCCCGAAAAATAGCATGAAACAAAGTGTAAGTGCTTGTGAATTATATAATCAAGTGAAGGAATCTGCTGATTTCGGAGACGATGCTACATTCATCGCCGGTAGCCTCCTTCAGTAAAATCCGCTTCTTATTAGGAGCGGATTTTTATTTGGAGTCAATTGCTATCATCATTTGACTTAATTAAAAGGGTTCTATAATATTTGTTGGGGTATTCACACAAATATTATAGAACCCCAAAAAAGCACGTAATCACCATTTCTTTTATACTTGAATTGTCGAGAAACAAGTAAAC
>NZ_JBHTLT010000097.1:0-12620 GCF_042679045.1 Sporosarcina contaminans
CGGCGGAAAGCGTCCGCCCTGTAGCGCAAATCAACATTACTCAGCGGTATCTAAGTAAAAGGGTGACGTGCAAATCACATCACCCCAACATTTGATTTAGAACCTATTTTAAAAGAAAAAAGACTGTAGGCAAACACCAAAAATTCCTGGTGTTTGTCTACAGTCTGAGCCTGTGGAAAGAATCCACAGGCTTTTCTTAATTACCACCAAACAATTGTTACGAATGTCAATGGAATTAGAAACCCTAAAAGAGCTCCTGTAAACATGAACATTTGAGGAATGCCATGTCCTTTTTCACTCATATGCATGAAATAGAATAGCTGTAAACCGACTTGAACCGCCGCAAACAGCATTACGATAGGGATGATGAAGTATTTTGAAAATCCTGCTACACCCGCTTCATGCGCTACAACCATAGAGAATGAAACTAATGTAAGGAAAATCATGAGCGAAAACATCATCACCTGACTGCGCATTGACTGCTTAGCACGTCTCTCAGCAAGCTTTTGTTCAGCCGGCGTTCTTTTATAAACTTGGATGTCTGCCATCTTAACCTATCACTCCCATCAAGTAGACTACAGTGAAGATGAATACCCATACAACATCAATGAAGTGCCAATACAAAGAGAATGTATAGTACTTCGTAGCGTTATATAAGTTTAAACCGCGCTTCGCATTGCGGAAGATTAGCAATGTAATCCATACTAACCCAACTGCAACGTGGAAACCATGTGTTCCAACGAGCGTAAAGAACGCGGAGCTAAACGCACTGTTATTGAAGGTAAAACCTAATTGAGCATAATGAGAGAACTCATATACTTCCAACATTAGGAAACCAAGACCTAACAATGCAGTAATTGCAAGCCATAATTGCATCTTCTTGAAATTATAATTACGCATATGGTACATCGCGTATACACTTGTCAAAGAAGAAGTCAAAAGCAGCATCGTCATAACAAAAACTAACGGTAGCTCATATAGCTCCTGTGTAGAAAACCCAAAACCGCTTGGTCCGGAGTTTTTCAATGCAACATAAGTCGCGAATAGCGTAGCGAAGAGAATTGTTTCTCCGCCTAAGAAAAGCCAAAAACCAACAAACTTATTTTTCGCTTCTAAAGTAGCCTTCTCGGGATGATCCGGCCAAGTTTCAGGGGTGAATTTTTTGTTCAAATCCATTAGTTTTGACCCCCTTTGTTCTTAAGATCACGGAGAATCTCATCTTTTTTAACATAATAGCCTAAATCGTCTTGCAATGACCGTGCAGCCATCGCAACGAAAGTCCAAAGTAGACCGAAAATTAGAACTGGAAGACCCCAATCCGTTTCAGTGCGGAACATCGCTCCAAAGCCTGCGATAAACAGACCGAAAGACATTAGTAACGGAATGATTGAGCCGTTCGGCATATGAATGTCTTTAATAGGCTCAGCAGGAGTCAAACCTGATTCATTACCTTCTGTTTTTTCAATCCACACTGTGTCAAGACCACGAACGAGTGGAGTAGCCGCAAAGTTGTAGAAAACCGGTGGAGAGCCGATAGCCCATTCAAGCGTGCGTCCATCTCCCCATGGATCATTTGCAACTTTAACGTTCTTAACAGATGTAATGATGATATTGATGACGAGGACAATTACCCCTACTCCCATCAACAAAGCTCCGATTGTACTAATAAAGTTCGCTACATTCCATCCTTGGCCGTCCATATATGTCCATACACGACGCGGCATTCCCCAGAATCCTAACCAGTGTTGAATTAAGAATGTCATGTGGAACCCGACGAAGAAGAATAAGAAAGTTACTTTTCCTAATGTCTCGTTCAACATCGTACCGAACATTTTTGGCCACCATAGATGTGTAGCGGCTAAAATCGCGAGAACAACCCCACCAACGATAACGTAGTGGAAGTGAGCAACAATAAAGTATGAGTCATGCAATTGATAGTCAAGCGGCGCAGCACCTTGCATAACGCCAGTAACTCCACCCATTACGAATGAAGGAATAAAACCTAATGCATAAAGCATAGGCGTTGTAACTTTGATGCTTCCGCCCCACATAGTCAAAAGCCAGTTAAAGATTTTAACACCAGTTGGTACCGCAATTGCCATAGTGGCAACAGCAAAGATTGCGTTCGCAGTCGGTCCAAGACCTACTGTAAACATATGGTGAGCCCAAACCATGAAACCAAGGAAACCGATCAACACAGTCGCGAAGACCATTGATGGGTAACCGAATAGGCGTTTCCGAGAAAAGATTGAAAAGATCTCGGAGAAAATACCGAATGCCGGTAAAATAAGAATGTACACTTCAGGGTGACCAAAAATCCAGAAAATATGCTCCCAGATAATCGTGTTACCACCCATTGTATGGTCAAAGAAGTTACCTCCGAACATACGGTCAAATGTTAAGAAGAAAAGACCGACAGTCAATGGAGGGAATGCGAACAAGATCATAGCTGATGCTACAAACGTCGTCCATGTAAATAGCGGCATACGCATGTAAGTCATACCAGGAGCACGCATGTTAATAATTGTGACTAGGAAGTTGATCCCCGCCATTAACGTACCACCACCGGCAATTTGAAGACCGATCGCATAGAAATCGACCCCATGCCCTGGCGATGCAAGTGATAAGGATGCATAAGAAGTCCATCCAGCATCTGGAACTTGACCGTATAGCCAAGAAATATTTAAGAATAATCCTCCGAAGAAGAACATCCAAAAACCTAATGAGTTAATAAAAGGGAACGCAACGTCACGTGCACCAATTTGAAGCGGTACAATGGCGTTCATAAATCCAAATAAAATCGGCATTGCTGCTAAGAAGATCATCGTCGTACCGTGCATTGTAATCAAATCATTGAATAATCCAGCACTGACGAAATCGCTGTTCGGTTTATGGAGCTGCCAACGAATCATTAGCGCTTCAATTCCACCTAAGACGAAGAAGAATCCGCCTCCAAGGAGATAAAGAATTCCGATCTTCTTATGGTCGACTGTTGTCAGCCAGTCCCACAGCGTTGCACCAAAACCTTTTTTTTGAGCAACTGAACTCACTTTGTTTACCTCCTATTCAAAAAATCACAAAAGATTATTTTTCAACCGATAAGCCCATCAAATATTCAGCTAAATCATCCAACTCTTGGTCCGATAACTGATCGCCGAAAGATGGCATCTTATTGCCCGGTTTATGTTTTTGTGTATCTTTGATCCAATCGATCAAATCTTCTTTCGTATGATCCATGAATCCTGCAACTCGGTTACGGTCACCAAATGTAGCAAGGTTTGGTCCTTGTGCACCGCTCTCACCAACACCTGATGTCGCGTGACAGAATACACAGCTTTGTTGGAATACCTCTTCACCTGCTGGGTTCGCAACTACTTGATTTTCATCAGAAGCTTGCATTGCAGCTACCCATTTGTCAAATTCGGCACGTGGCATTGTTTTCACTTTGAAGTCCATCAAAGCATGCGATGGTCCGCAAAGCTCAGCACACTTACCATAGAACACGCCGTCTTTTAGGTTTTGTGAATCCTTTTCAAATGTTAAATAGAATTTGTTAACGTTCTCTACGTTCGTATCAAGCTTTCCGCCTACAGCCGGAATCCAGAATGAGTGCTTCACATCCGCGGCAATTAAGTTGAAATAAACCTTTTCATCCATAGGCACTACCAGCTCTTGCGCTGTGACAATTCCTAAGTCAGGATATTCAAATTCCCACCAATATAGTTTTGCTGTCACATCTACTACAAGGTTTTCAGCATTCCCGTCTTCGTCAACAGCACCCATCGCTGATACATCGCCTAGTTTATATGTGTAATAAACCGTTGGAACCGCGAGCAATAAAATCAATAGAATTGGAATGACTGTCCAAACGAGCTCTAATTTATGGCTCCCCTCTACTTGTTCTGGAACATGGTCTTCACCCAATTTTGACCGTCTGAAACGCACTAATGCGATCAAGTAGATTAATACTACAACAAGAATGACGAGCAACATGATTCCAGATGATAATAGCAGCAAGTTAAACTGATCCTGGCCTACTTGACCAGCAGGAAGAAGCGTAGAAAGTTCTTCTTGACCACAACCTGCAAGGAAAACTGTTAGTACTGCCAATAGAGAAAAGAGACGCCATTTTTTGAGTCCTTTCATCATCGCTTACTAATACCTCTCTTTCTAAAAAATGTTTTGTTCAAATGAGGACTATTGACCTCTCTATGATGAATTCCTGTCAAAAGAAAGAATTCCACATATCAAATAAAGATCGAGAAGATGATCATCGCAACAAAAAGGATCGTCATGTAATTAAGCGAATAGACGAACATGGATGTAGCCCATTTTAAATCTTCCTTCGCTTTAAACCCTTTCAATGATAGATACAGCCACCCGATATTTAAGAGCGTTGCAAGTGCTATAAAGCCGATTCCTAAACCGGATAGCATGAATGGCAACGGGAATAGCAAAAGAATCCAGCAAAGCATTGACTTCTTCGTTCTTTCAAATCCTTTGACGACCGGCAACATCGGAATGTTGGCCGCTCTGTACTCTTCTGTCCTGCGCATTGCCAAAGCATAAAAATGTGGCGGCTGCCACGCGAACATAATGAGAAACAATGCCCATGCTTCAATGCCAAGTGACGGTGACACAGCCGCCCAACCGATCAACGGAGGAATGGCTCCGGAAATACTTCCGACTACCGTATTGCTGACATGTTTTCTTTTCGACCACATGGAATAGAGTACAACATAGCTGAATACGCCCGCAAGTCCCCACAATCCTGCTGAGGTGGAAGCCGAGAAAAGCAACATTTCACCTATTGCGATAAAAGCGAGTGACATTGCCAACACAGCCGGCATGTTGAACCTTCCCGTAACGGTTGGACGAGCTTTCGTCCTGGACATGATCGGGTCGATATCCCGGTCAATCAGATTGTTCAACGCAGCGGCACCTGCGATAATCAAGCCCGTCCCAAGCATTGCAAATAACAGAAGATCAAGATTGCTAATAAAGCTTATTCCTGTAAATTGAAAAGCTAAGAACACTCCAGTAAATGTTGTGATCAAATTTGAATTGACGATACCGATTTTAATAAGTGCTAGGAAATCTTTTATAAAGGATGGAGACTCGATTTCCGATTTAACCGAAGTTGAAATCGCACGACCGTTTGACATAATAACCCTCCCTTCAACCTCGTCAGCAAAGACCATCATACTTAACTATATCGAAATCCGGCGGCAATTTCTATACATAATCCAATTTCCAGCCGAATCTCATAATTGGCGACGTACCTTTCATACACCTATATCGCCTTGCCTATCTATAGTAAATCATTTCTATATGCCTTTTGTGAAGTTAAAGGGTCTTTTTTATGAACAATTTGTGAAATCACCAAACGAATATCTGTTTTCAATCAAAATGCATTGTTTTTTAAATGTTTATTAGCTATCATCGACAAGTAAGGCCTTTTTTGTACTACGGTCATCATTCAAAAAGAAGGTGTCTTTTTTTGCGATATAATAAATATTTAAAATGGTTTGCTGTCGCTTCCACTGTCGGAATGCTGCTTCTCTTGTTAGGTGGAGCGCTCGTTACAAAAACCGATAGCGGTATGGGGTGCGGTCGTCATTGGCCAGGCTGCAACGGACAACTAATTCCGGACGAAATTACTGCAGAAGTGCTCATTGAATTTTCACACCGTCTCGTAACCGGAGCAGTAGGCATACTAATAGTCGTGCTATCTGTATGGTCTTGGAAAGCAATTGGTCATAAAAGAGAAACGAAATTTCTATCATTTTTGGCAATCTTTTTCTTGATTTTACAAGCTCTTATCGGAGCGGCTCAAGTTCTTTGGGGCCAAGGGGATTTCATTTTAGCCCTTCACTTCGGCATTTCGCTCATATCTTTTGCCGCCGTTTTCCTTCTTATGCTCTTAATATTTGAAGTGGATCAGAAATTTGATGCTGACAAACTGAAAATCCGCCCAACATTAAAATGGCATACATTTGGTGTTACGATCTATTCCTATATTGTTATTTACTCAGGTGCACTTGTACGCCATACAGAATCAGAACTGGCGTGCACCGAGTGGCCGATGTGTACGAATGGCGACTTCTCACTTCCTTCAAACTTCTGGGAATGGGTGCAAATGAGCCATCGGACA
This sequence comes from Sporosarcina contaminans, assembly GCF_042679045.1. Classification (NCBI taxonomy): domain Bacteria; kingdom Bacillati; phylum Bacillota; class Bacilli; order Caryophanales; family Caryophanaceae; genus Sporosarcina; species Sporosarcina contaminans. The sequence goes on from NZ_JBHTLT010000097.1 coordinate 6,155, forward strand.
GCTGCTGCGCTTATCTTCATTTGGATCGGCATCATTGCATTGCACGCCATTCGCCATTATAAGAATCAAAGGGTTATTTACTGGGGTTGGATTAGCGCATTCGTTTTAGTGACATTGCAAGTATTGGCAGGAGCTGCAGTCGTCTTAACGAAGCTGAACCTATACCTCGCATTGATGCATTCCTTATTCGTTACCCTTTTATTCGGTCTTCTCACCTATATGGTATTATTAACTTCAAGAAGTAAAACAAAATAAGTCAAAACCGCGAATAACCGCGGTTTTTTCTTTTCGATAAAACGCACCTGCTAAGACCGATCGGCTTAACAGGTGCGTCACGTCATTATGAATGTTCCAATTCGACCAATAGGTCACCTGTCGAAATGGAATCCCCTTTCATCACATGAATCTCTTTTACAATCCCGTCAAATGGCGCCTGAATCGTCGTTTCCATTTTCATTGCCTCTGTAATGAGAAGATGCCCTCCCCTTTTCACTTTCGCTCCTTTGGAAACTGCCACCTGAAGCACCGTTCCGGGCATTGTTGCAGCAATATGTGTTTCATTGCCCGGATCGGCTTTCTGCTTTCTTACAACATTCGACTCGACGCTCATATCTTGAATGACCACTTCACGAGGCTGCCCATTCAGCTCGAAATAAATAACCCGAGTGCCGTCAAATTGAGGCTCACCGATCGACACCAGCTTGACAATCAATGTTTTTCCTTTTTCAATTTCAACTTCAATCTCTTGACCTAATCTCATGCCGAATAAAAATTCCGGAGTGCTAATGACAGAGATGTCTCCAAATTCATTTTGCATTTTCGCAAATTCCTCAAACACTTTTGGATAAAGTGCATAGGAGAGTGCGTCTTTCATTGTCGATTCTCGGCCTAATAGTTTCCCCGTTTTGACGAGCAACTCGTCAAAATCCACATCATCTAACAACTCGCCAGGACGCACCGTAATCGGTTGGCGTTCCTTCAAAACGACTTTCTGTAATTCTTTTGGGAAACCTCCGTACGGCTGGCCGATATACCCTTCGAAAAATTCAATAACAGACTCAGGAAAGTCGATTGTTTGACCGCGAGTAATAACCGTTTCCTCGTCCAAATCATTTTGCACCATGAAGAGTGCCATATCCCCAACCACTTTTGAAGAAGGGGTAACTTTAATGACATCTCCGAACAGCATGTTCACTCGGGAATACATTGTTTTTACCTCTTCCCACCGTTCTCCAAGGCCTACCGCCTTAGCTTGCTGTTGCAAGTTCGAATATTGTCCGCCAGGCATTTCATGGACGTATATTTCTGAATGCGGGCTAATCATGCCACTTTCAAAGTTCTGATAATATTTGCGAACATCTTCCCAGTAATAAGAAAGTGATTCAAGCGAATTGATGTCTGCACGAATAGTGCGTTCGCCATGCTGCAGCGCATAAGCAAGGGAGTTGGCGGATGGTTGCGATGTTAGCCCAGCCATTGACCCTAATGCAGTATCCACGATGTCAACGCCAGCCTCAATTGCTTTAGCGTACATATAAATGCCATTGCCGCTCGTATCGTGCGTATGGAGATGTATCGGAATATCAACCATTTCTTTCAACTCTGAAATTAGACGATATGCAGACTCGGGCTTTAAAAGTCCCGCCATATCTTTAATTGCCAAAATATGAGCACCAGTCGCTTCCAACTCTTTCGCCATCTTTTTGTAGTAGTCAACTGTATACTTCGTTCTGAGAGGATCTAAAATATCTCCTGTATAACAGAGTGCAGCTTCTACCACTTTGCCGGCATCTCTAGTTGCTTCAATTGCAACTTCCATTCCTTTGATCCAGTTCAAACTATCAAAAATACGGAATACATCGATACCAGATCGTGCTGCAGTCTTTATGAACTCTCTAATGACATTGTCTGGATAATTAGAATAGCCGACGGCATTTGCCCCTCTAAATAACATTTGGAACAATACATTTGGAATTTGCTCACGCAGCTTCTCTAACCTTTCCCAAGGATCTTCCTTCAGGAAGCGGTAGGAAACGTCAAATGTCGCTCCGCCCCACATTTCAAACGAAAACAGATCGGGCATCAGCCTTGCTGATTCAGAAGCGATTTCTGCAATGTCCGCCGTTCTGACACGCGTCGCCAACAAAGATTGGTGAGCATCCCTAAATGTAGTGTCTGTCAATAGGACATCCTTCTGTCCTTTAATATAATTTACTAAACCATCTGCACCATGCTCATCTAAAATTTGTTTTGTGCCCGTTTTAGGCTCACTACGCAAATCGACGATCGGTTTTCTTGGCATTTGGAAAACAGGTTTTGATTGTTTACCGATTCCAGGGAAACCATTTACTGTTACATTGCCAATATAGTTTAAGATTTTCGTTCCACGATCCTGTTTGACAGGAAATTCAAATAATTCAGGAGTGGAATCGATAAAACTTGTATCGTAATTCCCAGTTAAGAAATTTTCATGGCAAACGACATTCTCTAAAAACGGAATATTTGTCTTAATGCCCCGAATGCGGAATTCCTGCAAATTTCTGTCCATTTTAGCCGCAGCTTCGCGGAAAGTCATTCCCCAAGTAGATACTTTCACTAACAATGAATCGTAATAAGGTGTAATGACGGCACCTTGGAAGCCGTTCCCCGCGTCAAGGCGTACGCCGAAACCTCCTCCTGACCGGTAAACCATAAGTTTTCCAGTATCCGGCATAAAATCGTTCAGAGGATCTTCAGTTGTAACTCTCGATTGAATTGCATAACCGAAAAGCGGTATATCTTTTTGTGCAGGTATTGGCGATAATCCCTCATGTAAATTGCCGCCATTCGCTATATGAATTTGTGCATGTACAATATCGATTCCGGTTACCATTTCCGTAATCGTATGCTCAACTTGAATGCGTGGATTCACCTCGATAAAGTAAAACTTGCCGTCAGCTACTAAAAATTCCACTGTTCCTGCATTTACATAAGATACATTTTTCATCAACGTTACCGCAGCGTTGCAAATTTCACTTCGCAAATCTTCATCCAGAGAAATGGACGGTGCAATTTCAACAACTTTTTGGTGCCGGCGCTGGATCGAGCAATCGCGTTCGTAGAGATGCACGACATTGCCATATGTATCCCCTAATATTTGAACTTCAATATGCTTCGGTTTTGAAACATATTTTTCCACATAGACTTCGTCAGATCCAAAAGCAGATTTCGCTTCGGATTTTGCGCGCTCATAAGCTTCTCCGACTTCATCCGCACCGTTGACGATGCGCATGCCCCTTCCGCCACCGCCTAAAGCTGCTTTGATGATGATCGGATATCCATGCTCTTCACCAAACGACCGTACCTCTTCTAAAGAAGATACAGGGCCGTCAGTACCTGGTATAACAGGAATGCCAGCTTTAATGGCCTGTTCTCTTGCTTTCACCTTATCGCCAAACATATCAAGATGCTCCGCAGTCGGGCCGATGAAAAGAATCCCCTCTTCTTTTAACCTGCGCGCAAATTCTTCATTTTCGGCAAGAAATCCATAACCTGGATGAACTGCATCCGCTCCGCATCTTTTTGCAATTGCAATGATGCCTTCCATGTCCAAATAAGCGTCAATCGGTTTCTTTCCTTCTCCTACAAGATAAGACTCGTCCGCCTTATAACGATGAAAAGAACCTCGGTCTTCAGCCGAGTAAATCCCTACAGTCGGAATTTCCAATTCAGTGCATGCACGAAAAATACGAATAGCGATTTCCCCGCGGTTCGCTACAAGAATTTTTTTAATGTTTCCCATTCCCTCCATACGGCACATCCTTTTCTATTTATTTTTTTGATATTTTACAAACATTGATACATTCATCAATATTCCTAAAGCCAAAGATAACAGAATAAGAGAAGTACCGCCATAGCTAATAAACGGCAATGGCACCCCTGTAAGCGGAATCAAACCGGTTAAACCTCCTATATTTACAAAGGTTTGTATCCCGATTACACTCCCGATTCCAGCTGATAGCATTCTCGCTTGTGGTTCTTTTGTCTTCATTGCAATATACAATGCACGCATCACAATGAATCCTAATCCACCTAAAACGATGAATGTTCCGAATATCCCGGTTTCTTCAGAAATAATTGCCATGATAACATCAGTTTGCGGTTCTGGCAAGTAGCCCATTTTTTGAATTGAATTCCCCAATCCTAAACCTTTAATTCCACCAGTCCCAATTGCTATATAACCATTAGCAATTTGATAGCCTGACCCTTGGATATAATCAAATGGATTCAAAAATGCTAAAATGCGCCCTTTCCGTCCATCCGTCATGAGCGTATCCCAGGTGAAAAATAGAATAATCGCTACGGGTATCATCGTTAGTCCGACAATTCCGCTCAACTTCATAAACGTCCTTAGCTGAATTCCACTCGCGGCCAATACACATAATGCTGCAGCGACGATAATAAATGATGTCCCGATATCCGTTTCCATCATTATGGAGAATATAGCAATCATTAATATACTAATCGGAGGAACAATTGATTTATTAATATTATCAATTGTTCCCGCTTCATACTTTTTCGCAAATACACTAGCAAAATAAACGATAATGACTAACTTAGCAACCTCTGAAGGTTGAATATTCCCGAAACCCGGCAGTCTGATCCAGCTTTGCGCACCGACATCTCCCCCAAAGCCGAATATATGTACAGCACCTAAAAGTAGGAACATACACCCAATTGCACTGATCATTAGCCCTTTTCGTTTATAATTTTGAAAAGGGAAAAAAGCCGCCACAAGAAAAGCCGGCAAAGCAATGGCAATGTTGATCAACTGCTTTCGATAAAAATAATCAGGTGGATAATTATATTTATTTACCGCCGTCACCATACTTGAACTATAGATCATTATTAAACCAAAAAAGATTAACAGCAAATAGGCGATAAATAATGGATAATCGAAATGGCGGATCACCTTTTTAAAATAATTTTTCATCATTTTATACCTCAATTTTGTCGATTTGAACGATCATTATGTAAAATAAAAACTCAAACTATTAATGAGTTTGAGTCTGTAACTTATTTCTCTGTATATAGCTCATGCAAAACATTCATTTCTTTTTCAAGCAAGGAAAGAATCTCCTTCCCTTTCTCTCTTTCAATGAGACCCAACTTGACAGCAAAATCAATTTCGCGCGATAAGCCATACATTTGAGTATCTAAAACTTCCTCATAAAGCGGGCATTGAGGCATCGTCAAATGATCCATCTGCACTTTTATGAGTTGAGCAATTTTTTCGGCATCAGCTTGAAGTTGTTTCAAAGCTTTTTCCTGATATGTTTCTTGAACTTCTATATCCATGAGGACGCCCCCATTCACCCCATATTTCTTCTTGGTGAGTATGAATAAATTGTAGCCTTTGACAAGCCAAATTGCAAGTGTTTCCCTTATGAGACGATGAGGAGCCTTATAAAACGACGGTACTATTCAATCTTGAAGAATGTGAAAAGCTTTCCACATGATAATTGAAGCGGTATACTTAATGTGTAGAATTCGATATTCATTATGTAGGGGGCTATTCATTTGGAAGCAATTATTCCGATTAAAGGTAAGGTCAAACACGTCATTACGTTAGATCCAACTGTATGGATATTTGACGATCGAAAAATTGACCTAAACACTTTTTTCACAACTGACTTCATCGAAAAGGATGAAATTGAAGAATACAAAAAAGATATGGGCGCTCATTGGTCCCGCGAAATTATGGAAGGGGCAGTATTTCCGCCAACTTTAAAAACGGAAAAGAAATTTGATAGAAAAAAAATGATTACTGGCACCTTCGGCATTTCTCTCGACCACTTTATTAAAAATGCCGTTCCTGATGACGATGCAGAACAAATCACTTTTGAACTCGGTGATCAAATTGAGGAAACATTCCCTCTTTCTCGCGTAAATGATTTCATTTTGAAGTTTAGCGACAACGGAAAACCGATTACTGAAGATGGGCCAGTCCATGTTCTTTTTAAAGACGGTTCCAACCAATCGACACCGATGAGAAACGTGACCGGCATTACAATTCATTAATACCGACAATGAGCAAAATATGACTTTCAAATGAGTTTCCTTTTTTAAGGAGTTGATCCATTGCGAGTAAAATGTGTACTTTGCGATGAAATCGGGAACCTTCCCGAAGACACGCCATTAGCAAAAAAGTTGCGAAACCATCCGATCAATACGTATATGTGTGAGCAATGCAAAGATAGAATAACAAATGAAACGAACCGGAGAATTTCAACTGGGAAATTCCATTTCTTTCGCAGTTCCCACAGTGCAGAAAGCAACTTTTAACAACAATAAAAAACTCCACCAGCTAGTTGGTGGAGTTTTCAGACTGTAGACAAACACCAGGAATTTTTGGTGTTTGCCTACAGTCTTTTTTCTTTTAAAATAGAAGTAATACTAGAAAAGTTGATTTCCACTGCGGTCGGAC
>NZ_JBHTLT010000098.1:0-13358 GCF_042679045.1 Sporosarcina contaminans
CGTAAGGCATCCATTTCCTATAGGAGTCCAATAGACGGCCTCCAGCTGTCCGGATCAACTGGAAATTCTATCGGAAAGAGCTCTTACTACTAATATACGAGGAGTGTATACAATGAAAGTGCAAAAACTATTCATCCTGCTTACTTTTTCAATCTTAGTCATTGCAGGTTGTTCACGGAAGGACACAACGACACTCAATAACTCAGGCAATAGCGGCGAATCCACTAATCCAAATGTGAATATGGAAAATCCTACTAAAGTTGATATGAGCTTGCTCGATTATTTTTTGCCAGATGGTTCAAAAGCGCATTTTAAAGGGGAAGGAAACGAATTTGCAGAATTGGACATAGATTTTGCCCAGCCATATGAACATTATGTAATTGTACATGAAAATAATGGCGGTGCTTTGACAAGGTATATTTATAAAATAGGAGAAGACGAAGTTACTACAATTAGTTACGATGTGGTCGAAAATGAACAAGACTTCCCAACATTAGACGAAATTAATAAAATGAAGCCAGCAGGCGTATATTTAAGACAGCCATTTGAAGTCGGCACTACTTTCGACAAATGGGAAATCGTCGAAACAGGGGTAACTGTTGAAACACCTTATCAAACATTCAATGACGCGTTTGTCATTGAATCCAAAGAAAAGGATGCCATTAACCGTAAATACTTCGCTAAAGGGGTCGGTGAAGTGAAACGAGAATCCATCATGAAGCTTGAAAATGGAGAAGAATATGTCGTTACGTCTACATTGGAATCAGTATCACAGCCATAACGAAGTCAAAGAGGTGCCCAATGATAGGCACCTCTTCTTAGTTGGCGAATTATTGTTTAACTACATTAGCAGCTTGTAGACCACGGTTGCCTTCAACAACTTCGAATTCTACATGTTGACCTTCGTCCAATGTTTTGAAACCTTCTCCCTGAATTGCAGAGAAGTGTACGAATACATCGTCTTCCCCTTCAACTTCGATAAAACCGAAGCCTTTTTCAGAGTTGAACCACTTAACAGTACCTTGTTTCATGTGCAAAAACCTCCAAATAATGTTCTTTCTAATACATGAATCCCCAAAAAAAAATTCACATATTACAAAAAGTACCGACAACGCCGATCACTTTTTGTAATACGTGAATACGTTTCTTTCGGTTCATACGTGTTAACTTATTGTTACTATACCATATAGAAAATAAATGTCAATACGACAATATCAAATATTCGAATTATTTCTTAATATATGCGGAGATGGCTTCCCATCAACCATTAGGATAATTCCGTGGTATAGTTGAAGATTTTCATCGCATCCTTCACAAAAAAACTGCTCTTGATCAGACCAAAAAGCGAAAAAACAATCATTTTTTTGAGCAGAATGTGCGTGGCTTTTTTCCAATTCGCCTTTAATTTTATAAAAATATTCTTGCGCTTCATTAACTGTACTAAAAGAACGGCGTGATTTCACCATCGTCTCCCATTCTTCAAACATCCACCATGGCTCAAAATCCGCCTTCATATAGATTACTTCATATGTCATTTTATAAATCCTCCCATCCACTTGGCCGCGAGTGTCCTTCATTTTATCAAATCATTGGGCGCTATCCAAGAAAATCGGTTCGTTTATACGTAAGATATGTATTTGAACTGGTTTTCAGTTATAATGAAAGTAATGAAAATGAAACTTATTAGCTCATAAAACGTATAAACATTATAGATAAGTAAGGAGGCCTAAGGATTATGCAAGAGATAAAAGATTTTTTCCAAAGGCATTTTATAACAGCACCTATTAGCTTTGCATCCTGGTTTATTTTCACTTTAGGCATCGGTATGCATGTATTGCCTGCTACGGGCCTAATGATCGCAATCTATCTTGGCGGGAATTTCACCATTAAACAAATCCAAATTTCGTCCAATGTAAAGAGGCTCAGCATGTCTCGCTCCGAATACAAACATATTAAAACGCAAATTAATGATGCGAAAAATAAAATAAAACAACTCAATAGCTTATACGGACAAGTAAGATCTGTTCAAGCTTTTCGACAAGTATATGAGATGAATAATTTATCCAAAAGGATATTATCTATCGTTCGTAAAAATCCGAAGAAATTTTACCATGTTGAGAAATTCTTTTATTCTCACTTAGACTCCGCTGTCGAGTTGACATCTAAATATGCCATGCTAGTCAACCAACCGCTAAAGGATCAAGAGCTCCGAATTGCTTTACAGCATACTAGAGAAACGTTAAATGATGTCACAAAACAATTGGAGCAAGACTTGCGTGGCGCTTTGGCATCTGACATTGAACAGCTGCAGTTTGAACTCGACTATGTCGATGTAACGATGAAGAAGAATAAACCTCTGCTTGAAATGAAAGGAGAAATGCACAATGACAGAAAATCGTACTACAAATGATGAGGTTAAGACATTTGATGAATTATTGGATAATCCATTCGATATAAATGAACCTCTGCTACCAAAAGAAATGCAAACCGAACAAAAAGAGGGGCAAAATGCCGTAAAGCTAATTGATCGCCTGTCTCCTGAAGAACAAGAAAAAGCAAAGCAATTGGCTGCCCAGATCCCTGTTGGCAATTATGAAGCAATTATCACATATGGAGCCAATGCACAAAATGAATTATCACGGTTTTCCCATAAAATGCTCGATCATGTACAGAGTAAAGATATCGGACCAGTTGGAGATGTCTTAAGTGATCTAATGGGCAAACTTTCAGAAATTGACCCTGAAGATCTTTCCGATAAGAAAAAATCTGGTTTAAGCCGCCTTTTCAGCAAAGCAACCCGTTCCATTCAAGAAATGATGACGAAATACCAGAAATTAAGTACGCAAATTGATCGTATCGGTGTTCAATTAGAACATTCTAAACGTGGCTTAATGGAAGATGTTCATATGTTGGAGAATTTATATGAGCAAAATAAAACGTACTTCCAAGCGTTGAATGTTTATATCGCCGCTGCAGAAATGAAGCGCGATGAAATTGCAAATGTCATCATTCCTGAAATGCGCAAAAAAGCAGAAGAAAGCAACGATCAAATGGCATTCCAAGAAGTGAATGACATGGGACAATTTTTGGATCGTCTTGAGAAACGCCTCTATGATTTGCAATTATCAAGACAGATTACAATTCAAAGTGCTCCTCAAATACGAATGATCCAACAAACGAACCAAACATTAGCTGAAAAGATTCAATCATCGATTATGACGTCCATTCCATTATGGAAAAACCAAATTGCGATTGCGCTAACATTAAATCGTCAAAGAAAAGCTGTCGAATCACAGCGTTTAGTAACAAAAACAACGAACGATCTGTTGCTGAAAAACTCTGAAATGCTAAAGGTTAATTCTATTGAGACAGCTAAAGAAAATGAGCGTGGCATTATCGAAATTGACACGTTGAAAAAAACACAGGAAAATTTAATTCAAACAATCGAAGAAACACTTGTCATTCAAGCAGACGGCCGTGCAAAACGAAAAGCTGCAGAAGTAGAAATAGCACGCATGGAAGAAGAATTGAAACAGCGACTATTGGCAGTACATGAAAAAACAGAACGTCAAAGACCGATCTAATTAAAGAAAGCCACTTTCAATTAGAATAATTTCGATAGGAGAAAACCTATTTTAACAGTATTAAATCATACAAAAATCAGGTTAAATATCACATAATAATTAGTGCATCTAAACGCTTGGAAGAATCCAAGCGTTTTTAGGTTGCCTTATATAGTTAACGCTCTCCAATTTCTTGTTTTAAATCGAATTTGAAAATATCCACCTTTTCATTTTTAGCATCTAAAGCATTGCCGATAAAAACCCAACCCCTATTTTTATAGTACTCGGCAGCATTTTCAGTTCTCAGATAAAGTTCTTTATAACCTAAGTCTTTTACAACTTTTAACGTTTCTGTTATTAGGATTTGGCCTACCCCTTTGCCACGAAATTCAGGTTTTGTATATAAAGACGCAAGCCAAGGTTTGTATAGATCTTGTGTCTTTAAATCATTTTCAAAGATTGAAACGGTTCCTATACATTTTCCATCTTCTAGTGCGATTAATGTAATAGGGAAATCGTCCATTTTAGTATTTGAAAAGAATTTTTTCACCTCCAGAAAAGTCATTTTGCTACTAGTTTTTTCTACAAACTCTTTGTATATCATATTTGCAACGTCATCGATATAAGCAGTTTGATTTGATAGAAAATCAATCATCAAATATTTCCCCCTGTTCTTATTTTCTTTTATTGATGAAAACATAACAATTCAAGAGAAAATAAGATTTTAAAAAAAAACAGGCCAATCCATATGAGAATTGGTCTGAAAATTGGTATGTGATTGACTATGCTTACCTTTCTATTGGTTGATGACAATTGAAAGTGTTTTGCGCAAAATGCGCAATATTTGATCGGTGAATTGTTCAACAGAGTCTGATGCCGCTGATTTATTGCCAAACATCATCGTAAACACTGCACGTTGTTCTACTGTTGTCTCTTCAGCTGATAGAAATAAATGAATAACAGTAACACCTAATTTTTCTGCTTCTACTACAGCTTCCCTCGTATCCAATACACCATTTTGGGCATAGCCAAATGCTGATGGCTCTCCATCAGAAAAAACAAGCAGAAATTTATGTTGTTCTTGACGAGTTAAAAGTCGTTTTGTCATCCATCTGATCGCAAAACCATCACGATTGTCTTCGTTTGCATCGAATGACATAATCGAAAGGCTATCATCTTTGTTTCTGTCTGCAAATGTATGCATCAACTCAAATACATTCGGTTGACTTTCCTTTGTTGCATAATTTGCATCTTCATAGTAGGAAGTAATTTCATGTTGGATTTGTAATTCGCGCAATACATCGTGAAATAGAAGAACTGCTTGTTTTGTTTCATCCAATTTATCGGCCATAGAAGCCGATCCATCTACAAGCAGGCCAAAAACAGCATCTAACTGAGTGGAAGGGATATTTTTTCGATAAAATGGTCGAGGTCGCTCATCGATCATCATCGTAGTCAATTTTGATGATAATCTACCTTTTACAAGCCCTTCTCTCTTCTCTTCCCTTTTTTGTTCAATTCTTTTTTTCATCTCATCGACAAAAGAACGGACAAACGGCTTTTGATTTTCGCGCCAAGCAATTATTTTTTTCTTGTTTTCATATTCATCTTTTATTTGAATCGCTCTTTCTTCATATACGACATTCAAATGCTCAGGTCCGAATGATTGATCGGCATGGAGTTGTGAATTATTTCCCTTTTTAGCATCTCTTTCTTCATCAGATCGTTTCTCACTTTGATCGCCTTTAGAACTGCCCTTCCCCATTTCTTCAATCTGAGCATCTTCATGTCCTTCAACTGCATTTGAGCCATCGCCTTTTCCTGATCGGCCATGCTCCAGTTCAAATTCAAGGTGTACACCCGATTCACTCTTATTTTCTCGGTGGAAGCTACGAAACACTTCTTCGATTGTCTCTTTAACTTCCCCTTCTCCACTTTCTGCATCTTTCATGCCTTCATGATAATGGAAGGGGATAATCTTCTCGTTTAACGCGTCGCCAATTGCATAATATTGATGAAGCAAATCTTCCTCAAGCTGCTCTTCCAAAAGTGCAATAATCCTTTCGGCAACTAATCGGCTGTCCTTTGTGCTCTTTGCATCATATGCAAATGATAATGCTGTATGGATATGGTCAATCGGCAAAGGAATAGTTCCAGGACCATAGCTCCATTCTTTTGGAATTGAAGTATGCATACCTTCATTCAAGGAAATGTACATCATATTCAGTAATGCATCTGCTACAAATCCTTTTTGATAATTAATAGTAAAATGATCTTTATGGAAACGTAGCATTACTTCCTTCCGGATTTGAAATGCCTCCTCCGTTCCTGCCCTTTCTTTAATAGTTGCGTCAATGAGACGGAATTCCTCGATAAGAAGCAATAATTCTTCCGCAAATTTTCGTAATGGATGCGTACGATATGAAAGCCGGTATGAAACCCATTCAGGAACGGAAAAATGTCTCCAAAAACCAGCAGTCAATAAATAAATATCCGACAATCTTCCGCCATGCATAATATGATCTGGACGATGACGCCAATAAACACTCATAGAAATGCCGCCTTCAGCTGGCCTGATTTCCATCAACTTACGCTCCGTCAACTCCAAAAATGGCGCATCTGATAGTGCTCTGCCAATTCTTTCATAAAGTAACATTTGGTTGACATCGACCATTTCGTCATTGAATTGGATGAACCGATTTACTTTTGTCATCGCGAATCCCTCACTTCACCCAAGTTTCACACAATTCCATAACGAGGCTTCGTTCTATTGGATCGTCCAACTTTTCTGCTATCGCATATTGGACTGCGCGCAATATAGGCATATGCTCAGATAAGCTTAACGCATCCAATATGCTTCGAATGGATGCCGCTTCTTCATCCAATAATCCATTCATTACTTGTTTTTGCAAGTCTGCACTAATATTTAGCATTGTTTGAACTAAACTTTGTTCCGCGTTTGGGAACAGCTTTTCCATCAGTTCTTTCAATTGCTCACCGGATAAATAAGGAATGCTATATGAAAGAAAACGATTTTTCAAAGCTTCATTCATTGGAGATGTCCCAATATAACCTTCGTTGATTGCCGCTATGACGGTAAAATCATCATGAGCATGAATGACCTCGCCAGTAAAAGGATTCGTCATCATTCTTCGGTGATCCAATACACTATGAAGAATTGGCAATGTTTCAGGCTTAGCCATATTGATTTCATCGATATATAATATATGTCCTTTTTTCATCGCTTCAATAACTGGTCCTTCTACGAATTCGATATGCGTTTCACCATTTTTGCTAATGATTGTTTTAAATCCTAAAAGCGACTCAGCATCTAAATCGACCGAGCAATTGACACTATGCATCGGTTGATTGAAAAAGTGGGAAATGCTTTGTGATAGTCTCGTTTTTCCAGAACCAGAAGGGCCTTTTAAAAGGACAGGCTTTTTCAAAACGATGCCGACTAAAATATCATCCCAAAGAGTAGAGATCGGAGAAACGTAACCTCCCTCTTGGATTAACGCTTCGTCTTTTGCATCATATATTCTTTTATTGCGTTTTATTTTTTCACTTTCAATCAATGAAATCATAAGTGCCTCCTCATTAAAAACGCCCGGCTAATATTAACCGGGCGATTATTATTCAAAATATGTTTTATAATATCCGCCGACTTTGCCGGTATTGTCGACGACAAAAATGAATTCTTCTGTTTCATTTTTTACTTCGTATTCTTTACCCGGAGTTAACACATTACTCACTACATATTTTGCTGCATCTGTATGTTTGCAAGTAACTGTGCGGATTGTCGGAGATGTTGTCCATTCTTTAAAATTTGACAAAATATACCACACCTTTTTTCTATAATGAAAAGGCCCGATACTATCGGGCTACAGCTTGTTGAGTAAACGTTCACATACCGTGTTGCCGTCCCCTTAATAAACAATTATATCACATTCGGCTTTTTAAACTTCACGCGAATTCGCAGGATACGTTGTGCACTGCCTGCCACATGTCTAACGTTTCTAAACAAAGAGAGGATATGCTTTTTTATTACTGTAAATTGCAAAATGACTGTAGACAAAGTGAAATGGAACTTTGTCTACAGTCTGAGGTCCAATTACATCGGGCCAATTAGGATCCAAGAAGAAGATCTTCAGGGTTTTCAATCAATTCTTTTACCATTTTCAAGAATCCAACAGAGTCTTTTCCGTCAATTACACGGTGATCGTACGACAGAGCGATATACATCATTGGACGGATTTCCACTTTATCGCCAACCGCAACTGGGCGTTTTTGGATAGTATGCATTCCTAAAATACCTACTTGTGTACCATTTAGGATTGGAGTAGACATTAGGGAACCAAATACTCCACCGTTTGTAATTGTAAATGATCCGCCTGCCATATCAGCCAAAGTCAATTTATTGTCGCGTGCTTTTGCAGCAAGTTCTCCAATATTCGCTTCGATTTCAGCGAAATTTTTACGATCTGCATCACGTACGATTGGAACGACTAATCCACCTTCAGTAGATACTGCAATACCGATGTCATAATAATGTTTCATGATCAATTCATCGCCGTCAATTTCAGAGTTGACGTATGGATATTTTTTAAGTGCAGCTACAACTGCTTTCGTGAAGAACGACATGAAACCTAGGCGAACATCGTTCTTATCGAAGAATTCGTCTTTTTTGCGAGAACGCAATTCCATAACTGCAGTCATATCAATTTCATTGAATGTCGTTAACATTGCAGTCGATTGTTTAACTTCCAAAAGACGTTTAGCAATTGTTTGACGGCGGCGCGTCATTTTTTCACGTGTTTCACGGCCATCTTGCACTGGTGCAGCAATTTGTGCTGGTTGTGCAGCTGCTGGAGCTTTTGGAGCATTGCTGTGCGCTTGCACATCTTGAACCCGAACGCGGCCCATTGGATCTACAGGTGATACCGCCGAAAGATCGATGCCTTTTTCACGAGCCAATTTTCTTGCTGCCGGGCTTGCGATCGTACGGTCTGAAGATGCGAATTCTTCAGTTGCCGGAGTTTGTGCAGGTGCAGGTGCAGGTGCAGCTGCCTGTTGTTGCTCAGGTGCTTTTTCTTCTGTTTTTGGAGCTGGAGCCGCTGGTGATCCAGAACCTTCTCCTACTACAGCGATCACTTGACCGACTTCAACCGTATCACCTTCTGAAGCTAATAGTTCTTGAATAACTCCCGCTTCTTCAGAAATAACCTCAACGTTGACCTTATCCGTTTCTAATTCAACGATGAATTCTCCTTTATCAACACTTTCACCTGGTTGTTTCAACCATTTAGCAATTGTTCCTTCTGTAATCGATTCTGCAAGTTCAGGTACTCTGATCTCTGCCACAATAAATTCCTCCTCTAATCTACCGTTTCAACGGCGCAGGCATATTCAAATATTCAACAATAAACATTTTATTTTTTGAGAGCTTCTTCGATAATACGTGTTTGCTCAATTTTATGCGATTCTCCATCACCTTCGGATGGGCTTGCGCGGTGGATTCTTCCGACATAGGAAACTTTTTTGCCCTCGGCAATTTCCAATAAGTATGGATGTGCGAATGACCAAGATCCCATGTTTTTCGGCTCTTCTTGAACCCAGACAAGCTCTTTCGCTTTTGGATAACGCGAAAGGATTTCAGCAATTTTTTCGGATGGGAATGGATATAACTGTTCAACGCGTACGATGTGCAAATGATCGAATCCTTCGCCATCTTTCACTTTCTCAGCTAAATCAATCGCCATTTTACCGCTAGCAAATAGTATTTTTTTCACTTTTTCTGGTTTTTGTCCAGTTCCTGGCTGTTCCAAGACCGTTTTGAAATGTCCTTCAGCTAAATCACTTACTTCAGCTCCTACAAGCGGGTGACGAAGCAATGATTTAGGGGATACGATGACAAGTGGTCTTTCAGCTTCAGTACCTAACATTTTAGCTTGCCTGCGAAGTACGTGGAAGTAGTTCGCAGCACTTGAAATGTTTGCAACTGTCCAGTTGTTTTCCGCGCATAATTGCAAGTATCTTTCAAGTCGTGCACTTGAATGTTCCGGTCCTTGGCCTTCATATGCATGAGGAAGCAATATGACAAGACCTGATTGCTGACCCCATTTTGAATGGCTTGCAGAGATGAACTGGTCGAACATAACTTGTGCCATATTTGCAAAGTCTCCATATTGTGCTTCCCAAATGGATAATGCTTGGTCTTTCTCCAAGTTATAGCCGAATTCATAGCCAACAACAGCAAATTCAGTTAATGGGCTGTTATACGCTACGAAAGAAGCATTCGACCCGCTAATATGGTGAAGTGGCACATACTCTTCGCCATTTTTCTCATCATGGAGTACTAAGTGACGATGAGCGAAAGTACCGCGTTGCACGTCTTGCCCAGTAATGCGAATTGGTTTACCATCTTGTAAAATGGACCCGAAAGCTAATTGCTCAGCATGTGCCCAATCAATTTTTCCCTTTCCTTTGAATGGCTCTTCACGACGTTTCAGAATACGATCCAACTTGCTGAAAACAGTGAAATTCTCAGGATAAGTAAGCAATTCTTCATTCATTTTTTGCAGTCTCTCTGCTTCAACCCCTGTTTCAAGGTCTCTTGGCATGCCTGCGAGGACAACATCAGGAGTCGCATTGGACAATTTCTTCTTATCTGCCGATTGCTCTTTCACACGATCATATGCAGCTTGCATCATAGCAAATACATCCGCATCCAATTGATCAACTTCTGCATCGTTCAAAATATTTTTCTCTACAAGTTCGGAACCGTAAAGCTGACGAACTGTTGGATGTTTATGGATATTATGATACATCATTGGATTCGTAACTAACGGTTCATCCATTTCGTTATGCCCATAGCGACGATAGCCGATTAAATCTATCAAGATATCTTTGCCGAACTTCTGGCGATATTCAAAAGCGAAAGCAGCAGCAGCAATGACACTTTCCGGGCTGTCGGCATTAACATGCAGCACAGGAACTTCAAAGCCTTTTGCTGGGTCTGACGAATAATTTGTAGATCTGGAATCGTAAAACTCCGTCGTAAATCCAATTGTATTGTTTGCAATGATATGAATCGAACCACCCGTTTTGAAACCGCGAATTCGACTATAGTTGAATGTTTCAGGCACAATCCCCTGTCCAGGGAATGCAGCATCTCCATGAATCATAATCGCATAGGCTGACTTCATATCTTGCTCTGGCATACCAGCTTCTGTTGTAGTTTCCTGTGCAGCACGTGTTTGGCCAGCAACGACAGGGTTGACAACTTCAAGGTGAGAAGGGTTGTAAGCAAGGAATCGATCCATGCCAGACTTTCCTTTATATAGAGCTCCCATATGGTATTTAACATCGCCGAACCACCCGCGTGTCGTAATCAGAGAACCATCCTCAGGAACAAATGGATCAGTAGGCACGCCTGCAAATTCTGCAAACATCATTTCATATGGTTTGTTTAAAATATGGGTCAACACGTTTAAGCGGCCACGGTGCGCCATGCCGATCAACACTTTTTTCATTTTGTCTTGTTCTGAACGGCGAATTAATTCGTCCAATAGAACAACTAACGTGTCCAAGCCTTCAATTGAGAAGCGCTTCGCTCCAACAAATGTACGGTGAATGAATTTCTCAAATCCTTCAATTTTCGTCAAGCGTTCCAACAAAGCTTTTTTGTCTTCGCTAGACAATTGAACAGATACCTCTCCGTTTTCAATTTTTGATTGAATCCAATTGCGTTCTTCCTCGTCAATGATATGGGCAAATTCATATGCGATTTTTCCGGTGTACATCGATTTAAGGTAGTTTACTGCATCCAAACCAGTTTCAACTGTCGACGGTACATGTTTCAAGAACAAGGAGGCCGGCATTGATTGTAAATCGCTTTCTGTCAATCCATAGTAAGATAGTTCTAAACGTGATGTATCTTTTGGACGATCATTCAACGGATAAATATCCGATGCAAGATGTCCATATGTACGGATAGCATCAATCAACGTATAAGCTGAAAGCACTTTTCCGAAGTTTTCTGGTGAGACTGCTGCAGAGTCTGCCGTTCGTTCGCCTCCTCCATTCACTGCAGGAGCTCCGTAGTGTCTGAACATATTTGCGAGTTCAGGATCCACCGATTCGGGCGCCTCTTTGAACTGTTCGTACATTTCCATTATATACCCAAGGTTCGGACCGGAAAAAACAGCATACGGTGAACGTTGGGCACCAACATTGTTCGACATGTAAAATGACCTCCACATTTGCCTTTTGGCCTGTTGTGTTTTATATTGTTTATTCTTATTCATATTACCACGCAAATCTTATTACCGAAAGGGTTTCACCCTATAGATTTGCCATTTATGCCATCCACAAGAATACACTTGTTTTTCTCTAAGTGCAACAGTATTTCACTACTAAAATCACTGAAAAATGACTATTTCAGCTATTTTTTGCATGAAAGAATCAATTCGACCATTTTTTCAGGTGTTTTTGTGTTTGATAGATGCTGCATATTTAAAATGAATTCATCCTTATTTTGGGTAAGTTCTATTAATTTTTCTTCTAAAGAGCTGTTTTCAAGCTCTTCCTCCATCATTACCGCTGCTATCCCTAAAGATTTAAAAAGCGATGCATTCAGTATTTGGTCTCCTCTACTCTGCGACGCCGAAAGCGGTATTAGCAGCATAGGCTTATGAATCGATAGCAATTCAAAAATCGAATTGGATCCAGCTCTAGAAACCGCATAATCCGAAGCTGCTAATAAATGCGGCAAACCTTCAGTGACATATTCAAATTGGGTATATCCTGCTGTATATTCTAATGCCTCATCTATGTTACCTTTACCGCATAGATGAATGACTTCAAACCTTTTTAGCAAAGTTGGAAGTTCTTTTCTTACAGCTGCATTTAAAACAGCGGATCCCTGACTTCCCCCCATAATAATGAAAACCGGCTTCTCTCCTGTTAGGCCAGTAATTCTTAACCCTTCTTTCCTTACACCTTCAAAGATTTCTGGACGAATGACAGCTCCAGTACAAGTGGATTTCCCTTCAGGCACATATTGAAGTGTTTGTTCAAAAACAGTGAAGATGTGATTGGAAAATGGCAACGCTATTTTATTTGCAAGTCCAGGTGTTACATCGGATTCATGGATAACAACCGGTGTCCTTGATAGTTTTGCTGCCAATATGACTGGTACTGAAACGAAACCGCCTTTTGAGAAAATAATCTCAGGCTTCAGCTTTTTCAAAATGCTAAAGGCTTGCATGACACCAATTCCGACCTTAAAAGGGTCTGAAAAATTCTTCATCGAAAAATAGCGCCTTAGCTTACCACTCTGTATTGCATGATATGTTACTTCCGGGTGACCTGCGCCAATGAGTTCTTTTTCAATCCCATCATGAGAACCTATATAATGCACCTCGTAACCTTTTTCTAAGAAAACAGGGATGAGCGCTTCATTGACGGATACATGCCCCGCTGTTCCGCCCCCTGTTAAAACAACTATCGGCCGTTTCATTTGGCCATTCACCTCATCTATCTTTAATTAAACTACTACATTCGTTCTCATCACAATTGAGAACCCCTTCAGTTAAACTTTCTTTGCTATTATAGCAAAGAAATCATGATACAATGAAAATTGATTGAACATCAAGGTAAAAATGGATGTCGTCTGCAAAGAAAGTAAGAAAGCCCAGTGGTAATAAGTCAAGGACCAAAATCGAGTGAATTGGAAATTTAATTGTATTAGTTTCTGATATCCATGTTTTTTAGGTATGGCAAATAAACCTC
>NZ_JBHTLT010000099.1:0-13703 GCF_042679045.1 Sporosarcina contaminans
CTCTGTTCGCTTATGACATGGCCAACAAGCAAAGCGCGTTAGCTTGATTATACAAATAGCTATGACTCTCAATTTAATGTGTCCAATTTCTTGACATAGTATCAAGCCTTGAAAATATGCATCTTGATAGGAGTTATTGTAAATAAGGGGGACCATCTCCCATGAGATTACAACATTGTTTTTCATCCATATTCAGCGTTTCATTATTGGATTCAGACCACGATTCACAAAGGACCATTTTGTCCCTTTCTAACATTGACACACCATAATTTCATTGCCATCTGGGTCTTTGAAATTAAACCAATGGCCGTGTTGGATAGTTGTTGTTACTTCTACATTGCTCTCTCTCAATTCATTGTATGCTTTTTCAATGTCTACAGCATTCAAATGAAATATGGGCGCTTGCAACGGTCCGGTTTTTTGAAATATTTTTTGGTCTAAGACGAGATTAACTCCTTCCAACTCAATAACATACAAATGCCCAAATTGAATATCACCTTTTCGTTGAATCCCCAAAAGACGACAATACCAGTCTCTTGACTCTTCAATATTGCTTACCGGCAAAAAGACTGTGCCAATTTTATTTTCAATAGTGCTCATATTTCATCTCCTATAGAATCGCATAGTGCGGTTAAACGATTTCCATCCGGATCATAAAAATGCAAAAAACGATATCCTTCTGGATCGATTACCAATGGTTCTACTGTTGCACCGCTTTTTTTTAGAGTATTGTACAGCTCATCTATATCTTTCGTTTGAAAACCGATGACGCTATGCTCCTCTCCGTTTTTACTAAAATTTGCGTTAGTGTTATCTGACGTTTCCGATAGAAACAGCATTTGTCCAGAAGGCAGGTTTAATTGCGCAAGCTTTTCTTCCATGCTGTGCCAAACTTTTTGGAACTGTAATACTTCGGAATACCAATTCAATGAAAACGGGATATTTTTCACTGGAATTTCAACATAAAGTATCCGGTCAACCACTTTCATCCCCTCCTGCCACTAGTATGAAAATCAAATTTTAAGTCTGGCTGTCATGCTTCAAGTAACTCTCTACAAATAGGCATTTAAATGTCGTAAAGACCTCCTCTCTTATATCCATACAAAATATAAAAGCCGATGACCTAATAATTAGTCTATAGTTTCGAATCTATGGTGATTGCTCGTGTAAATACTGAGGGATATTGCGATGTTGTTGGTAACGTTAGTAGGTTGTATGAAGATTACCTCTCACGACAGCTATTTGGACAATATTTTTTACATTATACCTCCATTTATAATTATGGCATAATACTGACTATTGCACAATTTGATATTAGATTCATTAAACTTCGTTAGAAAAACCACAAAAAATGCAAAATGCAATTTACAGTCATATTTTGCAAATCGAAAAGCAGCTTCCCTATACAAAAGAGAGCTGCTTTTCATTCACACATTTACCATTTCCAAAAACTGTTGTGTCCTTTCGTTTGTGGAATGGTTAAAAAAAGTTTCGGGGTCGGCATCTTCAATTATGCGCCCTTCGTCTAACATAATGATACGGCTGGCGACCTCTTTGGCGAATTTCATTTCGTGGGTGACGACAATCATTGTCATCCCGTCGTCGGCAAGGTCTTGCATAACTTGCAGCACTTCTCCTACAAGTTCAGGGTCCAATGCGGATGTCGGTTCGTCAAACAAAAGCACTTTGGGTTCCATAGCTAACGCCCGTGCGATGGCAACCCGCTGCTTTTGCCCACCTGACAGTTTGTTTGGATACACTTCCGCTTTGTCGGACAAACCGACTTTCTCTAATAGAGTGAGAGCGTTCTTTTTTGCTTCCGTTTTATCGATCTTTTTAACAATGACAGGCGCTTCAATAATATTTTCGAGCACTGTCTTATGCGGAAATAGATTAAAATGCTGGAATACCATTCCGACTTCTGCGCGTACTTTCGACAAATCGTCTTTCTTCCGGTCGATTTTGCGCCCATCAACAAGAATATCTCCTTCCTGTGCCACTTCAAGGAAATTCAAGCAGCGCAGAAAAGTACTTTTTCCCGAACCACTGACACCAACTAAGACTACGACTTCACCAGGTTTAACTTGGACATCAATCCCTTTTAGTACTTCAAGGTCTCCAAATGATTTGTGTAAGTTTTTTGTAGTAATCATACGTTCCCTCCTATGAACCATCCACATTTAGTCTGTTTTCATACCATTTCAGCAAAGCCGTGAAAATGAGGACGAGGACGAGATAGTAAAGCCCAACAACTAAGAATGTTTCAAACGGCTGGAAGGAAGATGCCGCTTCACGGTTCGCAAGACCAAACAGTTCTGTCACCCCAATGACGTAAACTAAGGACGAATCTTTTAATGTAATAATGAATTGGTTACCTAAAGGAGGAATGGCGCGTCGCAAAGCTTGCGGGAATATAATACGCCTCATCGTTTCGGTACGATTCATGCCCAACGCTAAGCTTGCTTCCCGTTGTCCTTTGTCCACCCCTTGTATCGCTCCTCTAAAAATTTCCGCAATATAGGCACCATTATGAACACCTAACGCAATCGCACCAGCCCAAAAGTTGGACAGCACGATGATCGATGTAATTCCATAGTACAAAAACATAATTTGTACGATGAGCGGTGTCCCGCGAATAAGTGTTATATAAAGATTTGCGATCGTTTGTAAAATTTTTGATCTTGATATTTTCATTAACGCGAAGATGATGCCAAAAACTGTCCCTAATACTATAGCAATTGCCGTTATCTTTAATGTGACAAGCGCCGCTTTCAGGAATCCTTCATACGTTCGCATGAAAACATCGGATAATGTAATCAATATTTCCGGCACGAGTCACACCCTCTTTTCGTCTTAAAATGTAGGTTACTCAAGAAGTTCCGCATCCTCTAAATCCATTTCCAATAAATTACGGCCGAACCATTTTTGTGAGATTTCGTCGTATGTTCCCTCGTCAATTAACTCCTGCAATGCTTCGTCAATAGCGTCGCGAAGCGCTTCGTTATCTTTCCGCACGGCAATAGAAGGCTGTTCAACCCAAAGCGGGCTGCCAACTTCCTTAATATCAAAACCGTTGTCAACTGCTTCAAAGCCGACGATGTCGGACGTTACAACTGCATCCAATCTGCCTTCTACCGTTAAGTCCTTCAGCGCCACTACATCACTACTGTAATATTGCAAGTCATCAGAAAGGGTTTTTGCAGGCTCTTCATACGTCGATTGAGCGACAACACCAATTTTCTTTCCTTTCAGATCGTCAGGAGATGTAATGTCGTTATTGTCTTTCGCGATCCAAATCATCCCACCCGAGTAATAGTAGGGCTGTGTAAAAGCCGCTTGCTCGGCTCGTTTTTTCGTATAAGCCATCGAGCCAATGATCGCATCGTATTTATTGGCCACCAAACCTTGAAGAATCGTCTCAAAAGGATTCGTAACCGGATTCGGCTCCAACCCCATCTTTTCTGCAATCGCTGCACCAATTTCAAAATCAAAACCCGTCAACTCACCGTTTTCCTCAAAATTGAAAGGTTTGTATAAGCCACTCGCCGCATACGTCAATTTCCCTTTATTGACAAGTTCATATCTGTCTTCGCCTTTTGCATTCGAATCGCTTTTTGCATTTCCGCAAGCTGCCAATATAACCATTGTAGCTACTGCTAAAAATAAAAGCGTCTTCATTTTTCCCATAAAATAAAACTCCCTTTTTTTACGAACCAGCAATTTGATTCTTAATTTTCGCTTACTAACTCCGTTCCCTACCCTATAAAGCTATAAACATCGTTTCTTGGAAATAAGAGTGCGGTTTGCATACTTGATTCGAGGGAATAAGGAAAAAGCAAAACAATAATTACAGAAGTGAGGTGGATTCATATGGCGTTAAATGGCGATCGGGAAAATATATCAAGGGCGATGGTCCATGTCATGAAGGAAGGACAGAAAGATACTTTTGAAAAAATCATTGCAGAACTAACTCCTTATGAGGTTTCTGTCCAATACAGGGGTTTGCCTAAAAAAAGAAGAATCTTATTTTTAGAATGGCTTTCCATAGATCAATTGGTGTCCCTTCTTAGATACGTCACGCGGGAGGAACAGGTCCGTATTCTTAAAAAGATTGGGCCTGTCCGATCAATTGAATTATTGGAAGCTTTGAAGAGCGATGAATTAGCGTATTTATTAACAGATCTGCCTGACAAAGAGGTTGAAAAACTCATCGGTGAAATGCGGGAGGAAGAAAAGAAAGCAATTCGCAAGAAAATGAAGTATCCGAAAAAAACAGCAGGTCGATTAATGATTAGCCAATACGTATGGGTTCACAAATCGTATACAGTGAAAAAGTCCGTTGAAAAGCTGAAGCATTTCATTGATTTCGCTGATTACTTGAACTATGTATACGTCATTGACGATGAAAAAGAGTTGATTGGAGTCGCCTCTTATCGCGACTTGCTTTTATCGGACCCAGACGACAGGATCATAGATGTGATGACGAGTGATATTGTAAAGGTGCATGAACTGACAAAACAGAATGAGGTTGCGAAAATAATTGGGCGCCACGACTTCTTTTCCATGCCTGTCGTCAATGATGATAATGTGTTAGTCGGCATTATTACGGCAGATGATATGTTAGACATCGTCGTGCAAGAAGCAAATGAAGATATTGAAATGCTGTTTGCTTCAGGAAAGTCGATTGATTTCCACACAAAACCGCTCGTCGCTGCTTATAGGAGACTGCCGTGGCTTATTATACTGCTGTTCATCGGACTCGTTTCAGGCAGCATTATTTCTCGCTTCGAGGCAACACTTGAAGCAGTCGTTGCATTGGCATTTTTCATGCCGCTAATCGCCGGCATGACCGGAAACACAGGCACACAATCATTGGCGGTTGTCGTCAGAGGACTTGTAACGGAGGAAATAAATTTTAAGAGTGCACTAAAATTGATTTTCCGCGAACTTTTAGTAGGAATTACATTAGGTATCATTTGCGGACTTATCATCTCGATTATTGCGTATGTCTGGCAAGGCAACTTTATTTTAGGTCTTGTCGTAGGCTCCTCTTTAGTGGCAACACTCATTATTGGGACATTGGCGGGGACAATCATTCCGCTAATTTTAAATAAATTCAAAGTCGATCCTGCTGTTGCATCTGGTCCGCTCATTACGACGGTCAACGACATTTTATCGTTGCTCATCTACTTCGGAATCGCGACAGCGTTCATTGATAAATTGATGTAGGTAAGATGAGGTATTCAGGTACTTGCGTTGATTTTTTAAGAGGGACCCGTGTTGATAGACGTGAAACTCGATCGTTTAAGAGCACTCCATCGGTTTTTGACGTTGGAACACCGGCAAATGCGTACGGCTTCGAATTTTAGACAGAGGTATGCCAGTTATAGGCGCGCTGCATTGAATTTTAGGCGCTGGAACCACTGCTATAGGCCGCACAGCATCAATTTTTAATCGCTGAGACTTCATTTTTAGGAGTACTCCATCGATTATTAAGCGCCAATTAATCGAAAGGGGCTTCCGGCGATTGCTGGAGGCCCTTTCTTTGGCAGTTTGATTGGATGAGCTATCTATGTCAACAAGGGGTTCCTTGCTACATATATAGTTATGCTTTTACTAGTCGCTCTTTATGCATCGTTCCATGCTGCATTAAGTTAAGATGCCAAGAGAATGCCTTTTCTAATACATGCGGTGTTTGTCCGCCGCGCTGTACTGCTTCATGATAATATTCCCATAGTTGCTCACGGTACATCGGATGCGCACAGTTTCCAATAATGAGTCCGACACGCTCTCTTGGCGCCAAGCCACGCAAGTCCGCATAGCCGTGCTCAGTCACGATAACGTCTACGTCATGCTCGGTATGATCAACGTGGGAGACGAACGGAACAATGCTGGAAATATCGCCATCTTTAGCGATCGATTTGGTCACAAATATAGCAAGTCGTGCATTTCTCGCAAAGTCTCCTGAGCCGCCAATGCCATTCATCATTTTCGTCCCCGTCACATGAGTAGAATTAACATTTCCATAAATATCAAGCTCCAATGCTGTATTAATGGAGATCAAGCCTAATCGGCGAATCATTTCCGGATGGTTGGATATCTCCTGAGGACGCATAACCAACTTATCCCGATACTTATCTAAATTATTAAATACTTGATCCATTTTTTCTTGTGACAAAGTAATCGATGCACACGAAGCGAAACGGACTTTGCCCGCGTCAATCAAATCAAAAACAGCATCTTGCAGCACTTCTGAGTACACTTCAAGATCTTCAAATTCCGAATTTATCATGCCATGCAATACCGCATTCGCCTGAGAACCAATGCCCGATTGAAGAGGCGCAAGTTTATTCGTCAATCTACCTGCTTTCACTTCAGAACGTAAAAATGTCAATAAATGCTCCGCCATCACTTCCGTATCACTGTCAGGCTTCGTAATCGTCGATGCTGAATCTTGCTGATTTGTGAAAACAATCCCTCTTATTTTATTCACATCCACCTCGATACCTATCTTGCCAATCCGATCATCTGCTTTCGTTAGGTGAATCGGACTGCGTTCGCCCTGTTTCTCAGGCTCGTATAAATCATGAATGCCCTCCCAGTCAGTAGAATGCGCTATGTTGATCTCGACAATGATTGATTTGGCATGCTTCGCAAATGTCAATGAATTTCCGACAGAAGTGGATGGAATTATCATGCCATCCTCCGTAATTGTAACCGCTTCCAAAATTGCGAAATCAATAGGCTCTATGACACCAGCGCGAATCCACTCCGCCGTGTGAGATAAATGATGGTCAACGAACAATAGCTCACCGTTATTAATGCCATTGCGCATCGTGCGTTCAGCTTGAAATGGCAAACGCTTATGAATAATGCCCGCTTCTGTAAATAATTTATCAATATCAGAACCTAAGGAAGCTCCTGTAAATACGTTCACTTTGAATTTTTCAGTTTCTGCACGCTTTACTAAAGCCATTGGAACCGCTTTCGCGTCACCCGCACGTGTGAAACCGCTTAACCCCAATGTCATGCCGTCTTGAATATAGGACGCTGCCTCTTCAGGTGAAATGACCACGTCTTTTAATTTTTCCATTCTGATGCGATCCATATGGTGTACCATTCAACACCCGCCCCTTTTCTTAACTTTTAGATAATCGTAAACGATTCGTAACAAATTAAGGGGAATACGGGTTAAAATACGAAAATTCAAGACGAAGACGATATAGAGACGTCCATTCCAGCAAATTTCTGCATGAATTTACACTCAGTTAAAATCCTAATAATTTCCTAAAATAGCTCGAATACGATTGACTGACTGGAATGTTAGCTCCATTATCCATCGATAGTAAAAACGTCGAATGCGTATCAGGATAAATTGCTGTGATATGATTAACATTGACGATGAACGATCTATGACAACGGACAAATAAATCATGCGGCAACACATACTCCAAATGCTGTAATGAGTTTCTATGCGTTCCGCTTACACGATCTGCCACGACGATTGTTTTGCGATCCTTTACTTCAATATATTTTACTTCTGAAAACGGGACAGGCACCCAACCATCCTGCGTTTTCAACGTTACGACGGATTTTCCTTCCGTATAGGCAGGATAAATCGCCATGACGCAGCCTTGCAGTACACCGTCTTGATGGAAGGGCACTGCCATTCCATGATAAGGCACGCCAAAAACATCTCGATTTATAAATTCCGAGACTTTCTGCTCTTCTTTCAATGCTTTATAAGCAATCGTTCCTTCACGGACAGAATCGCCTTTCCTTATTTTCAAATCGATCCGTTTGCTTGGGCGATAATAAATATATTCCTTTGTATTAGTCACGGCTATGGATATTTCATCCGCAAACAATTCTCCTACAACGTCCAATAAAGAATGTAAATTTAAAGCTTCCATAACAGACTCCTTTGTCTCATATGAATTTTATTGTACATTACCTATTTTTCTATTATAATAGACTGATAAGTAAACGAAAAATTATGTAAAAACAAAAAACTCTTAATAACAGGGGGCCATTATATGCATATTAGAGACTTGACGATAGAACGCTTGGCAGTTGCTACTGTAAATGCAAAACAAACTGTAGCTGAAACATTATCGAAAATTAATGAAACTGGCTACCGCTGCATTCCGGTTGTGGATGAAGAAGACAATTATGTCGGGATGATTTATAAAGTCGATCTACTATCTTATTTGTACGAAGAAAAGGGCGATCCGAATAACTCAATTGATCCATTGATCGAACATAGTGATGTCTATATCGGAGAAGATGAGTCCTTTTTAAAAGCACTCCTGCATATTAAAGCATTGCCATTCATTAGTGTTGTTAAAAACGGCAAACTGCTTGGCATTTTGACCCATAACCAGGTCGAAAGTGTATTGGAAGATGCATTCGGACTGAAAACAGGCGGCATTAACATTACCTTAGCTTCAACGGAGGCAAGAGGGATGATCCGGAAGTTAACTACAACTTTAAAAGATGAAAATATCGAAGGCATGCTGACATTGGACAATGGATCCGCTCTTGCACGCAGAGTTGTCCTTACTCTTGAAAAGGATAGAAGTGACGAGGATATGGTTAAATTACGTGAGAAATTAGAGAAAAACGGTTTCCGTATTTTACAAATGAAACGCATCGAACCAAAATAACATGCTAAAAGACTACCGGAAAGGCTTTTCCGATAGTCTTTTTCATTCGTCAAACTACATTTTCGCTCACAGGCTTTGGCACCATCTTCAGTAAAATACCGCCTATTATAAACAGAATGACTAAGCTGAACACCCCATATGCGGAATTTCCTGTAAGCTGTGTAGTCAATGCTAATAGTAATGGCCCCATGACAGCTGCAAACTTACCAAAAATATTATAGAAACCGAAAAACTCATTCGATTTCTCCTTCGGCACTAACTGCGCAAAGTAAGAACGGCTCAGCGCCTGAATACCTCCTTGCGAAGTAGCAACAAGCATTGCTAAGATCCAAAAATCAAGCGTAGTAGATAAAAAGAATGCATAAATACAAACGATGATATAAACGAAAATACCAGCATACAACATGATCTTAATCGAAAACTTTTGTGCCAATTTACCATAAAGTATAGCAAATGGCGCCGCAACTACTTGTGTGACGAACAGAACGATGAGAAGACTTACATCATTAATACCTAAATCTTTTCCATAAGAGGTTGACATTGAGATAATCGTGCCAACGCCATCGATATAAAAGAAATACGCCAAAAGAAAAATGAAAACATGCCGATACTTACGAATTTCTTTAAAAGTGCCGCCTAGACGCCTAAAACTTCCTGCTATTAAATTAGGTTCTCTTTCAATCGAGTGAATTTGAACAACATTTTTCAGCATCGGAATGGTGAACGTAAACCACCAAATCCCCGTGATGATGAAAGCCATCTTGCTTGCCATCGATGCACCGATCGGAATGAGTTCCTTTTGTGCCAACAAAATAATGGCAATACTTAAAATAAAAGGAATCGTGCTGCCGATATACCCTAAGCCAAAACCTCTGGCAGATACCTCATCCATCCGTTCCTCTTTCGCAACATCAACAAGAAAAGCGTCGTAAAAAATATTTGCCCCATGAAAACCCACAGCAGTAATTGTATAGATGATTAATAGCGGCAACCATGTATCACCCGGAACAAATGCCAAAGAAATCGTAGCCAAAGAACCCATTAAGAAAAACGCTATAAAAAATTTCTTTTTTAGTCCTTTATAATCCGCAATCGTCCCTAAAATTGGGCCGATCATCGCCAATATAAATGTTGCAATTGCAACCGTGTATCCTAAATAAGCAGTCGAATTTGTTGCACTAACACCTGCTTCTGAAGCTACAGATTTGTAGTAAAGCGGAAATACGGCCGTCGTAATAATAATCGAGTACGCCGAATTTGCCCAATCATAAAACATCCAGCTATTTTCAGCTTTGCTATACTTCCTTCCCATCCGTTCTCCCCCCTTTTCATTAATTGTACAGTCTAAACTCTTCGAACAGTAGTAAAATATGAAAAATAGATAGAAGTATCTTTCATCCGCATCATAGTTATGGTATAGTTGTCCGCAAATTACATTTTTTCAGACGGGAGGGAAAGCAATTGGAAACAAATCAATTACGCCTTTCGGTGACATTACTGGCGGGCTTCCAATGGCTGTTCTTCATGTTTGCCAATACAGTCGTTATCCCGATTTCTGTCGGAGGTGCACTGAATTTAGAGCAAGTGGAAATCGTCTCCGCCATACAGCGTTCGTTCATATTGACTGGGATCGCTTGTATTCTACAAGGTTTTATCGGACACCGCTTAGCGTTGATGGAAGGCCAATCTGGATTATGGTGGGGAGTCATTTTAAGCTTGGCTGGTACAGCAAGCGCAATGAACCTCAATTTTGCAACTGTCGGTGGGAGCATCGCTGTCGGTGCGATGATCGCAGGCGCACTCGTCGCCCTGTTCGGCATTATGGGCATCGGGGAAATTTTGAAGCGCTGGTTTACTCCTGCCGTCATGTTCGTCTTTTTATTGCTTCTTGCCAATCAATTAATCTCTATTTTTCTAAAAGGGATGATCGGATTAAACACAGGAGAGACTATTGATGTGCGTATGGCAATCTTCTCCTTTTGCCTTGCTGCATTTACCATATTGGTTCACGTGAAAGGGAAAGGGATTTTAAGCAGCTTGAATTTATTAGTTGGCATGGTTGTTGGCTGGATTGTCGCTGTTCTCATCTTCCCTAACGAGGCACAGGAAACGATACATACAACACCGTTTTTGAAGTGGTTTCCGTGGGGAGAACCTGCGCTTGAATGGGGAATCGTACTGACAGTCGTCGTCACTGGACTATTGAATACAACGAACACTGTCGCTACGTTGAAAGGCGCTGAAGATATTTATGAAAAGGAAACGACCCGTTTCCAATATCGTTCGTCTTTTTTTCTGACAGGCATACTGACGACGATATCCGGTATGTTGGGGTTAGTGCCGTATGCCCCCTATGCTTCCTCTTTAGGCTTTTTGCAATCAACCGGCATTAAAGAACGTGCACCTTTCTTTTTAGGAGCAGCACTGTTCATTTTTCTTGGTATGATCCCGCCATTGACCGCCTTTTTCTCAACAATTCCGCAAAGCGTTGGCAACACCGTTCTTTTTGTCGCCTATTTACAATTGTTTCGATCCTCATTGCGTTCAGTGGAAGGTCTTTCATTTGAGCCGAAAACGATTTACCGCGTTGCATTGCCTGCATTGTTGGGACTAAGCATTATGACACTTCCATCATCAGTCTTTTCAACATTGCCGGAACTCGTCCAGCCGCTTCTATCTAATGGATTGCTCATGGGCATCATTGCAGCGCTCGTCATGGAACTATTGTATTGGTTCGGTCCAAGGATCCGTAGACTGCCATTGCGAAAATAAGATACAATTATTCCGGGGTGATTTACGTGCAAAAAACAATCGGGATATTGGCACATGTCGATGCGGGCAAGACGACATTGTCTGAACAATTATTGTTTCATATGAAAAGCATTCGTCAAAGAGGCCGCGTCGACCATCAAGACACTTTCCTCGACCATCATGCAATCGAGCGCAACCGGGGCATTACCGTTTTTGCTGAACAAGGGATGTTTACCTATGGCGATGCTTCCTATACACTCATCGACACACCCGGGCATATCGATTTCTCGCCTGAAATGGAAAGATCGATTCAAGTGTTGGATTATGCGATCATCCTCATTAGTGCAGCGGACGGCATCGAGGGCCATACAGAAACGGTTTGGCAACTTTTGCGAAAACATCAAGTGCCGACCTTTTTCTTTATAAATAAAACCGACAGGGATGGCATCGATTTAGATGCCGTCATTGAAAATATTAAAATCGATTTAACGGCAAATGTATGCAGCTTAGCGGATTTCCATGAAGGAATTATGGACAATCCACTTGTGGAAGACATAGCCGAGCTGGATGAAACCCTTTTCGAACATTATATGGAAAGCGGCTATGACAAAGAGCTATGGCTGGACAGCATGAAACGGCTTATCCAAGACAGTGAGCTTTTTCCGATTGCTCACGGATCAGCGTTAAAAGATATTGGCGTACTTGAATTTTTTGAGAAATTCCATATGCTGACCGAAACGATGTATGATGAAACCGGGAAATTCGGGGGCCGCATTTATAAAATCCGACACGACGAGAATGGAAACCGAATTACATTCATGAAAATACTGCAAGGTACTCTGCACGTCAGGGATGAAGTTTCCTACGGAGAACGAACAGAGAAAATTACGCAAATACGTATGTATAACGGCAATAAGTTCACGACAGCAGAGAAGGCAGCAGCCGGAGAAATCGTTGCTGTCACAGGCTTATCAGAGGCGGCAGCCGGAGATGGATTAGGAACATGCAAAGACAAGGCGGTTTTTGGTTTGATTCCGACATTAACGTCAACCGTCATTTTCGATCCTTCCATCCACGTAAAAGAAATGCTGACATGCTTCAAGTTATTGGATGCCGAGGATCCTTCATTGCATGTGACATGGGAAAAACAAACAGAAGAAATTCAAGTACACGTCATGGGATTGATGCAGCTTGAGGTATTGCAGCAAATTGTTCTCGATCGATTCGGCTATCATGTTACTTTTGGCGATCCTAAAATTATTTATAAAGAGACTATCCGATCTTCCGTCAATGGATACGGCCATTTCGAACCGCTTCGGCATTATGCGGAAGTCCATTTGAAATTGGAGCCTGCCGACAGGGGCAGCGGCATTTCATTTACAACGATTTGCCATCCAAACGACCTATCGATTGGACATCAAAACCTTATACGCCATCACCTGTTTGAGCGCGATCATCATGGTTTATTAACCGGCTCTGCCCTTACTGATGTGAAAGTGACATTGTTGAACGGCAGAGGGCATAATGAGCATACAGCTGGAGGAGACTTCCGTGAAGCGACATATCGTGCGTTGCGGCAAGGGTTAGAACAAGCCGACAATGTTCTGTTAGAACCTTATTACGATTTTACAATTAAAGTCAGCATAGACCATATCGGAAGAGTGCTTTCCGACATTCAGCAAGCATCTGGCAGCTTTGATGCACCAGTTACAGTCGGTGAAAAAATGATTGTCAAAGGGCGAGTGCCCGTAGCAACTTTTATGCACTATAGCACTGCATTCACTTCCTATACAAATGGAAGAGGTGCACTCTCCTTGCAATTCGGCGGCTATGACGAATGCCACAACACCTATGAGATCATCGAGCAAATTGGCTATAACAAAGATGCTGATCCCGAATATACATCCGCCTCCATCTTTTGCGCCAAAGGCAAAGGCTACACAGTCCCTTGGCAAGAAGCGGAAGCAGCGATGCATTTATTGAAATAAAACAAATGAGCTTCCACTCCAAATCTATGTATGAAAATTTACTTTCAACACGCATAAAATCAAAGAATAACGCATAAACCTATTAATACTGTGCAAAACGACCCTCAACGACGCATAATCACATTCAAAAAATGCATAACTTGCCCACAAAACGCATAATCACTTTAGAATGGCGCATATACAATCCTTATTTTCACGGAAAATAAAAGGGGCTGTCCAGAAAGTCAGTGAAAACTGATTTTCTGTGATAGTCCCTTTCTGGTTGGAGAATAAATGGGGAACCCCTGACAACCGTCGC
>NZ_JBHTLT010000100.1:0-14107 GCF_042679045.1 Sporosarcina contaminans
ATATCCGAATTCAAGCGAAACTAAACAGCCAATCGCCGGTTGAATACCGACTAAAGGCTGCTTAGAAGGTGTTTTATTATTGTCTCAAAAACGACAGGCAGTGCCAATGTGATCGGCTGAGTTTTTTGAGCAGAGTCATTGAGGCAAGTTATGCAAATGTAATCGCCAATGGCCGTGCTGCTCTTTTTTGCTTGGCACTATTGAATCCGAGACGAATTAGCTAATTTTTCTGTGTTACCGATCTCCATAGAATCGTTTTATGTTTTTATAGCTCAACAACAGAAGCCAATCAATTGAGAAGTTTCAATTACAAATATTTAAAGGACAGAATATTTGTTCTCACCGAACAAAAAAGTCATAGGAAGTGATTTGTTTACCTTTCTGTTTGGCGTATGTGTACATGGAGTCAATGTCTTCTATTGTTAATTTATTTGTTCGTTTTTGTGAGGATAGGTCGTAAGTGTCAATTACGTGAGATCTTGTTTTCTCATCACCCGCATCTGCGTCATAGCGGAAAACGTATAAATTGCCGTCTTTGAAGAAGGTTTGCTCTGCCATGTATGGAGATGCCTCATCGATGCCTTCGATAAAGAAAGAAGGCTCAACGGTGTTAGTAATGGTATTGTATAGGTGAACTTCTCCTATACCGTCCACATAATACAATATGCCATTATGAATGGCGGATGCGTTTCTAAGATTAAATGGAATGCGCAGCCTGTAATCTTCGGCATCCTTAAACGTGAAGAATGGAATTGTGGTGACGCTTTTTGTCTGTTCGTTAACCGCATAAATTTCGCTAGTTAGTTTTTCGGTATCGCTCATTATCATATAGTACATGCTGTTCTCTTTCAGAATAGGTGATAGGCCAAGACGTTCCCCAAGTGGACCGAGGGATACGATTTTTTCGATCTCGATGTCTCTTTGGAGCGGCATTCGTTGCAATGAAATTTCCTCAGATTCCTCAGATTCATCCGTCACCATGAGCAGTTCTCCGTCTGCAATGCCGGACATATGTAAATAATATGGAATGGACATGGTGTCAAAGCCGTTTTCATCGCCGAATCTAA
The DNA here is from genome assembly GCF_042679045.1 of Sporosarcina contaminans. NCBI lineage: Bacteria > Bacillati > Bacillota > Bacilli > Caryophanales > Caryophanaceae > Sporosarcina > Sporosarcina contaminans. The sequence continues at coordinate 1,068 of NZ_JBHTLT010000100.1, forward strand.
CTCTTGAGGAGTAGCCGCCATCTTGGGTAAAGCCAGAATTATTCACACTATAAAATAGTCCATCTTGAAAACCCGTCACCTCCCCAGTATGCTCTTCAGTTTCCATTGGAAATGTCTTCAATCCCGTAGAATTTATCAAAAATACATTGCTCCGATCCTCCATAAAAAATGCGTCGTTTGTTGCAAGAACGGTGCCTAACTCTAACCCTTCCATTTCGTAAATATCCGTATCACCTTTATTGTCAACGAACACGGCAAAGCTCAGTCCGTCACGGTTCATATCCTGATCGGCAGTTGTGGAGAAATATAGTATCGTTTTTGTAGTCTCGATAAGCTGTGGGGGTAATGTTTTGTAAGATAATGTAGAAATAGAAGATTGCCGGTTGAAAGCGAAAAAAGAAACGCAAATAATAGCGATCAAACAGATCAGTCCACCAATTAACCACTTTTTATTCATAGCTTTCCGCCTCCTAAGGGGAAACGGAACGAAGCACCATTGGAGTCGTGGGTATTGCTTCGTTCCGCGATACTTTAAATTTTGCGCTTAAGCTGTGTTTGCGGTGCGTCACGTACATCCCTTGGATATACGCCGAACCCTTTATCGACATCAAGGTCCAAGTTACCGTTCAGTTTGAATGCCGACCAAATCAACTTTGAACAGTTTTTAGCACCGTTATGGCCTGTATTGCGGTTGTTGGCGAAATTGAGCGAATATGGTTGACCAATTTGACTGTAAGCCCATGATGTGGCGTTATTTTTGTTGTTAAGGGTTGTTGATATCGATTTAACAACAGCCCCTTTATCTACCTTCCGAACGTTCGCTGAAATACTGCGAACGCCTGAAGGGTAAATTGATTCCACGATAACATTGCTGGAATAGTATAAACCGACATGCCCATGATTCACGTATGCGGTTGCGGAAGGGGTATAATAAAAATCCCCACGAGAGCTCGGACCGACGATGTAAAGCGCGGATCCGCCGCCACCTTGGATTTCCGCATCTTCAGAAGCAGAGTAATCTTCATATTCTTCGGATAGTTGTTTTGCTTCCAAAGCTGCCATTTCATTTTGATTTTCAATCTCTTTATACATTGCTTCGTAAATTTCTTCCTCGCTCATACCGGTGGAAAGGACCAACTCTTCCACTTGTTCAGCGAGTTCTTCCGCTGTGACGCCGGGTTGCATGGAGACGATTTGATCTGCGTACGAGATGGTTGATGCTTGGACGGAAAACTGTGTACTACCAACAAGGAACCCTGCCAAGACAAATGTGACAACCTTTTTCATGATCTCTTCTCCTTTGGGAAGCCGGCTGGCCAGTCCGCCTTCTAATAGTATGTTGTCCAACATACTATTAGTATAGCATCTTGTATAGAATAGTTTAAATATTGGTTAAATACATAATTAATGAACTGACGTAGAGCGGGACGTGGAAGAAACGACATTTCATTTGTTTATTTGACAAAACAATTAGCAAATCAACCTATTGAACAGCTATGAAATCGGGGAGAAAAAGAAAAAGTTAATAGAAAAAAATAGATCGTTTCTTCTATATAAAGGAAGGAAGAATCATTTGTCTATCGGCAAATCAAATTTTAAAGTTAGAATATATGTAATTATTAAATTATTTACTTGAAAGTATATGAGCTTTTCATTACAATTAAATGTAAGAAGATGGATTGGAGGAAATTTTATGCATATCGGCATCCGAATCCGGAAATTACGGGAAGCAGTAGGATTGTCTCAAAAGGAGGCGAGTACCGGTATTATTTCCGCCTCCCATTATAGCAATATTGAAAGTGGACGTTTTGAGCCTTCTAAAGATGTTCTTGAATTGCTTGCCGATCGGTTTAACGTTCCAGCTCCATATTTGTACAAGCATCATACGCATGATTCAGAACTGCAAAGCGTATTGATGAAGTATGAACATCTGCTCAGAGAAAACATGGAAGATCTTCCCCGTTTTAAAGCAAAACATGCCACCAAATTTACGTACATTCCATCATTATCGCAAGAAGCTATCTATAACTTGTTGCAATACGCCGAACTGGTAAAAGCTGGCCAAATAACCGAAGCCCAGAAACACTACTCTACAGAAATTGCCCACATCCCCAGGAATTCAATTAAGACTCTTGGAACACCACTGAATGGAATATCCACATACATCTTAGGCTTGTATGATTACTTCAATAAACAGTATCTACAAAGCATAGAACAATTCAAAGACGCCCTTGAAATGATAAAAGATGATTATACAAGAGCGAAGATCTATTACAATATTTCACTCGCACTCTATCATTTATATGACTATGCCGAAGCACTTCAATATGCTTATAAAGCACAGCATGGGTATTTGGAGCTCCATGATTGGACTGCCACCGGCGATTGCTATAATTTAATTGCCGCTTTGTACTTGGAACAACAAAAATATGCTGAAGCTTTTCCACATATTAAAAAGGGATTGAGTGTATTAGGCGGACAAATAAACGAAACGACTGCAAGGCTTTATCACAATTTGGCGATTGTCCAATGGCATGAAAAAAACTACTATGACGCACTTAAAACGATTAACCAAAGCATAGAAATGAAGCAGCGATTGAATAGCTCCAATCTATTTGTATCGTACAAAATGAAACTAACGATATTGAACAGCATGGAAGACTTCATGGCAGTTGGGGAAATCATTAGGCTAATCCGGCGAATGCCATTGTCGGAAAGGGAATGCATGCAATTAAATTACTTTGAAGCAAAGATGTTCCATGCAGTTCATGAGTTCCAACGCTATGAACAGAGTATGCTGTTGTGCATCCGTTATTTTTATTCTCATGAAGAATGGAAAGAGTTGAAAGATGCGTCACGGCATATGGCACTCTATTATGCAAACCGAAAAAGATATAAGTTAGCACACGAATGCCAGACATTATGCATTGTCGCTTATGAACGACTCACAAGGGAAAGGAGGTGAAGGAATTGAAGAAGCGGATCATCTATTTAAGTTTTGCATTTGGCATTATGCTATGTCTTGCATGGAGCCCAGCTGATATCGAAATTCAAAATGAGCCAGATGTAGGGCCTCCGCATGTATTGAACTAATTCATAGTGTATTCGCCAGAAGTTGTCTATTGTTAAAAGAAAGTCAGCTATACAAGGTAAACTGTGCCCTTTGTAAAGGATTGCTGAAGCTACTGTCTGTATTTTACAGGCGGTAGCTTTTTAAAATTCCACTGACCTCAATAATAATTGTAGTACGTCATATATCTTATGGTTTCTTGCTTTACCTGTTCTAATGTTACACATTCTTTTATAGAGGTTTCATCTTTAAAATGCCCAAAGTACGATTCTTGGGATGCGTTGTCCCAACAGTTTCCTCGACGTCCATCTTATAAGGTACAGTTTAAGCGATATGCTGGATTTTTTTTATTTTTTATCTTTCCAGACAAATCAAATCCTGCTACAGTCCTATACATCAAGTTGCACAAAACTTCCAGTTAAATTATACTGATAATAGGTTAGTAAATTGCTATTATTACGTTAAATTTTGTGATAGAAACATAATTATATAAAGGGGTTGGGGGTTTAATGATGAAGAAACAGAGCTATCAAAAAGCATTCAAAGCGACATTGGCAACGGCAGTAGTTGGTGGAGCGTTTGTTGCGGCAGCGCCAGTACATACAAAGGCGGAAACGCCATCATTTTCTGATGTAAGGGATATACCAAGCCATCACTTTTACGAAGCGGTTATGAAATATTCTGCGGCTGGTATGATTAGCGGATATGCGGATGGTACGTTCAAGCCAGGCCAGAACATTACACGACAAGATGCGGCAAAGCTGTTGGCAATGGTATTGGATTTGGATACAAATAATGTGAAAGATCCGGGCTTCAAAGATGTGAGCAAGACGAATGCGTATTATAAATATATCGCTGCGCTTGTTGAAGAGGGTATCATTTCAGGTTATGAGGATAATACATTTAGACCGAATGATAGCTTAACAAGAGCGCAAATGTCCAAAATCCTTGTGCTTGGATTTGATTTGGAGGATCAGCCGATCTATCTTCCATTTACGGATATTAATGAAAGACAATGGCATATGGAATTTGTCCGCACACTTTATGCACATGATATTACGACAGGCACAACACCGACTACTTTCTCACCAAACGCATTTGTAACACGTGGTCAAATGGCTTCATTTGTTTTTAGAGGAGAAGCGTTTGTAACGCCAAAAGTAGATGAGGATCAAGTGGCGGTCGATGCAGCTGCCGACCAAATAAAAGCGGGTGCGGTCACAGTTTCTGGCGGCCCATCGGCAACTGCTCAAAACAAATTGGCAGCCGTCCAAAAATATGTAGATTCTCTCATAGCTGAAAAAGGCGTCACTGCAAAAGCAGCTGAAGGAAAAGAGGCAGGAAGCTATGTCGTAACCCTTACAAAAGGTGATTCGACAGCTGAAAAAACGATTGAAATGAAGTTTGACTATGCAGCAGATGATCGCTTCGTAACAGAAGTGAAGGCAATCAATGCGAAACAAGTCGAAGTGAAATTTGCGACTGCAGTTTCGAAGTCTTCTGTCTTAGATGGAACCAATCATGTACGAAACATTATGTTTACATCGGTATCCGGTTCGACAACGAACCCAGGAAAACTAACAGGTGTCCTATCCGAAGATGGAAAAACATTAACAATTACAGCTGACTGGATTTTTGACGGAGAATATGCGGTGAAAGCGACAGATGCCATTCAGGCGGCAAATGGCGGGAAGTTCGAGGAGTACACGGAGATCTTGAAGGCGAAGGATACGGTAGCACCAAAATTTGTATCGGGCTCCGCCACTGCGAAAACGTCAACGAATTCATTTGCAGTGCTATTCGATGAGCCAGTTAACGCAGCGGGTGTCATTGCATATGTCAATGATACAGTTGCTACAGTCACTAACGATCCGTCCAATCCGAACCGTTTAAATGTAACAGCAAGCAAACAAATCGAGGCTGGTACAACTGCAACGGTGAAATTGCTGAACGTGAAAGACTATGGCAACAATTTTGCATCTCCAAACCCGGTGGAAGCATCCATTAAAATTACTGCAGATACGGTAGCGCCATCTGTCAAAGATGTCAAAGTGATCGGCGAAAACCGGATTGAATTGACGTACGACAAAGAAATGAACATCGCATCCTTTACAGGAAAAGCGCGCCTTGTTCATTCGAACGGAACGATTACTCATTTAACTGCAGCTGCAGGCAAAGATGCGAAAACAGTTGTTTTAACAGGGACAAATGCATTTTATCAAGATAAATATAATGCAGTCTTGTTTGTCGATGCGGATGTGAAAGATACGGTAGGTAACAATGCCGAGCTGTATTCAACAAATGTAACATTGGAACGAGATACGATAGCTCCTGCGCTCATAAACGTTGAATACAAAGACGGAAAGATTGTAGCGAACTTTACGGAAGATATTGCCATGGGCAGATACAATTCAGTAACGGTTATCGACCAACGAACAGGAGTGGCTACACCGGTCAATCTGAATTACTACAACTCGCAAAACTCAACGATTACGAATAATATATTATCCATTCATTATCCATTACCGAATGGTACGTATCAATTGCGTATTCCAGCTAATACAGTAGTGGATAAAGCAGGCGTTCCAAATCCAAATGCGATTGCAACACAAACGTTTGTCGTAGAAAATGGAACTGTTTATGATGCTGTTCGTCCAGTTGTTACAGGGGTTACGACAGGTTCATTGCCAAACGGATCTTACTATGGCGAACAAGCTGCAACTTACACTGTTTCTGATGCGGACAGTGGTGTAAACTTGGATACCGTCCAAGACATCAATAACTATACTTGGGATAACAAAGCATTGCCGGTCGGTTCTTACGTTACAACTTCTATCACTGGAACGGCTGATCGGGCAACATCTGTGGTCGTGACAGTGCATGTTCCGTCATCCGGAATTCCGTCAACTAAAACGGCGCTATTTACTGTAAACAATATCCGAGACAATGCGGGCAACACAATTGCATCGCCTGGGGCAGGAAATGTAACATTCTATAGTGGAGTACAGCCAGAGCTGACTTATGCTTCAGTCAGTCCTGACGGGTCTTCGCTAATCTTAGAATTTAGTAACACGATCAGAGCATTGGATGCAAATGATCTTGAAATTACTTTAGATGGTCATATTTTAGATGGAAGCTCGATTGCTTCAATAGAGCGCTCTAGGACGGATGCTACATTTATAGCGAATATTAGAGCGTCAGTAGCAGATAACGTGCCGATTGATGGTAGAATTAGGGATGTCATTTACTTTGATACAAACGGAAATGGCAAATATGATTATGGCGATTATATTATCGAAGTAGTCGACTCATCTAAATATTCACGTGGCGCAAGAAACTCGGAATACGTTGACTTATACCCTCTTCGAAACAAATTAAGTGTCAGATTAGTTTATGATCGATTTTCACCTGTGCAAGATTATGAGGGCAACGAAGCAATCTTTAATCGAGATATTTATGTGAAGTAAAATTGATTTGATAAATTGGATAGGAATAAGGCTTTGTGGAGAGAAATCTCTGCGAAGCCTTTTTTGCATTCAATGGATTGTAATCTGTGGAGTAGACGATTTCCAATTATATCGCTGCCTCGTTAGACAAGCAATTACACCAAAGTAGAATACTACAGTAGACGAATTGGCCATTGAAAGATTACTCGTAAGAGGGAGGTTGTCCGAACTTAATGTACCTATACTAAGAATAGTTTGAAAAACATACAACTTTCTTTCAAATGGGGGAGATGAATTAAGAGGTGCAGAGCGATGAAGAAAGTATTAGGAAGTTGCATTCTATTAGTTATTTTATTAAGTGCAGGGACGACGATTTATGCATATTCAAATCTAACACAGAATCTCTATAGCTGGTATGAAGATGCGTTTCAGCAAAAAAGCGAGATTTTGGGAACTGTGACAGGAGTACAAATTGCAGATGGTTTAGCAGATTTCAACCAGTTTGTAACGGAATCAAAAAAATCCTTTCACACAGTCCTTGATATTCTGCGTGATGAAAGCATCAAGAATACACAAACAGATATCGAAATACAACAGGCTGAAATGGTTAAAGAGCTAAATGAAATCGTTGCAGACTTGCAGCAAGACAGCTTCGATGATTATATCAACGAGCTTAATATCGAAGCCGACATCACATTCGAAGTAGAACAGATGATAGAAGAACTATTGGATGAGTAAACGATAATCAAAGGAGAGAATTACATGCTAAAAACAGTTAAAGGAAAAGTCATTGCAGGAACAGTCGCGATTGGATTGCTATCGGGAGTAGGAGTTGCCCTCGGTGCAACAGATGCAGGGACACATTTGAAAAATTGGTATGACGCACAATTTACTAAATCGAGCAATCAAATTACCGAAGCTGTTGCAAACTACGGTGAGGGCAAAGTTGATGGGCTTTTGACTGAATATAATGGACTGAAAGAAGATGCGTCAAATAAAATTGGCGAGCGAGGGGAATTCGTTACAGCAGCAACGAACAAAGGAATTGAAGCTAGTGCCAGAAATCATATCGATTCGATAAAAGAGCAAAAAGCACATATCGAAAGCTATCTATCGAGCCAATTCAAGTCGCTTAAAGATTTTGCCGCAGGGTTGATTAATGAAACTGGCCAAAAAGCATTGGAATATGCTAATGAAGATTTAAAGAAACATGCAAATACAGCTGGAAGCGAAGCGCAGAAGAAAATGATTGAAGACGTTAAAGCGACGACAGAAAATGCAGTTAATGATTTAGAGGAAACCATTAAATATGCAAAAGAGGATCTTCAAGCACAGTTAGATAAAAATACAGATTTAACGATTGAAGAAATTAAGGCACTGATCGATGCGAAAATCGATGAGCTTCGTACAAAAATCACGCAGTTAAATAATAACTTGATAGCCGAACAAGATAAAATCATCACTATGGTTGGAAAGAGACTTCTATTGGAAGCTCAGGCGGAATTGGATGCAATCGTAGAAGGCATTAATAAATAATATCGCCGAAAGACAATAAGGACCTGCTGTATGGGGGTCCTTATTTACCTTGATCGGAGGGATGGTGTATATGAAACTTCCAAACATAAGCTTCAAAAAAGTATGTATATTATGTGCAGTATTATTACTGAGTATAGCGCTTGGTACTGGAATGAATAAGGCGTTCGCAGGTCAAAATATCCAAAGTTTATTTACGAGTTGGTTCATAACGAAAAAGGAAGCTTCGATTGAGCAAATCGACCAGGCGATAGCGAGTGAAAAAGAACGGCTCATGGGTGAATTGAGAGAGGCAATAAGAGAAGAAATATTGCGGGCAGATGCTGAATTGGCACAATTCACTGCGGAAGAAACAGCTTTACGAGTTAAAATGCTGCAAGATTATGCAGCAAATCTTCTTGGTGGTTTGCAGATTGATCTAACAGACGAGAAAGCAGCAATTATAGCAGACTTGGATGCCGCTCTTGCCGAAGCGATGGCACAATTAGACTATTATAGTAAAATGACTCCGCCGGTTTCCAATCCGAATCCGGGCGGTAGCAATGGAAATATGCCAGAGACAAATGATGATGCAGACGCAATTGGAGAAGAAGGAAATCTTGGGAAGGAGAAAGAAGAATCAGAAGAAACAGATGGAGAATTACTTGAGGAAGAGAAAGGCACTGCAGAAGGAACGAATCCAGATGCCGAGTTGGGCGAGGAAATAGATTTGCCTATAGATGAGGAAACAGATGAAGAAGATGACAGCATTCCAGCAGATGAAACAACTGAGGAAGAGGAACGTACTGAAGTTGAGGAGCCTATAATCGCTGTATTACCGATTGATCTATAAAATTAAAAAGCTTCGCGTCATTTGCGAAGCTTTTTTAGCATCAATTTGCCATATACGTTACTAATCCGATGGCATTTGCAAATAAGGCAGCATGTGTACGATCGGATAGTTCCAACTTTGAAAGAATTTGGCTAACATGTTTTTTCACTGTGTACTCAGTTATAAACAAGGCCTGTGAAATTTCTTTATTGGAATATCCTTTTCCTAATTTCAATAAAACCTCCATTTCCTTTGGTGTTAACTGTTCGATACTGTCGTATTGATTCGAATGCAATCGATGTGAATTGATTTTGAACTCAACAATACTACTATCGTAATATTTTCGACCTTTCTGGATGATCTGCAATGCGTGTAAGATTTCTTCCGGCAAGGCTTCCTTCAAAATTAATCCTTCTACACCGATCTCCTGAGCTCTCCAGAAATCTTTTTTACTAATGGAAGAAGTGAAAATGAGAAATTTGCCAGCATATCCTCTTTTTTTAGCTTCAACGATGAAATCCAAACCATACTCTTGTCCCAACTGTAAATCGACGATAAATAGATCAGGCTTAACTTTACTAAGTAGTTTCATTGCATCTGCATTATGATCAGCTTCCCCGACCACTTCATATCGCTGATCCGCCGCAAAAAGGGAAACTAACCCTTTCCTCATTACAGGATGATTCTCTACAATTCCAATACGCATCCGTCCATATCCACCTTTCCGTCAAAATAAAAACCCGAGTAGCTCGACAAAAGGTCGAAGTCTAATCAGGCCGGTTGCACCAGTAACTCCATACATCTTAGGTGCCCAAATAAGAGATGTATTTCATCGTTTCCAAATGTATTTAGTAACTATGTATAGTATATATAAAGAAAAATGAATACTTTGTCAGTTTATGGAGGTAAATTGATTCTATTTTTGTTTTTTTGGGTAGATTTTTATGATCAGATCAAATTGTTTAAAGTTTAAGTGGGCGGACTAAAGCAGTTTATTGACGGATAGGATTGATTAGTTCTATGCGGGGATTTTCGGACAATTATGAATGCAAACTGCGATATTCATCCCCCACGGTTAGTATTTATACCCCATTATACGTTGAAGGTTTTTGTATTTGATAGAGTATGAAGTCATATATTGTATTAATGAACTTTGTGGAAATGGCCATTGACTAGTTGTTTATTGACATTCTACGCTTCAAACGAATGCTTTGCCAATCAAACAAATGGAGGAGAAAGCTTTGTATTATCCGTATATTCATCAGCAGGTGAAAAAAACTTCCCGGCACATTACGGTTGTAGGAAACGGGAAGGTAGCGGTTGAGCCAAATGTTGCAACCATTCATTTGGAAATCAATACGCGAAGCGAAGAGCTGCAAGAGGCACAGCAGGAAAATGCGGCTTTGACGAATCAAGTAATTCAATCGTTACTTCGTTTGGGCGTGCCAAGGGAAAATATTCAAACAGTGGCTTATACGATTTTCCCTAGATATGATTTTCGTGATGGAGAACAAATTTTTCGAGGATATGAAGTGACGAATGCAATTGCAGTGACGCTAACGGATGTTCAGCAAGCGGGCGCTGTGATTGATGTTGCAGTTGCGAATGGAGCAAACAGGGTGACAAATGTAGAATTTTCAGTTGAAGACATTGAGCTCCATAGGCAGGAAGCTATTGTTAAAGCTTTAAAAAATGCTCAATCGAAAGCACGGACAATTGCAGAAACATTGCATTTGCAAATAGACCCTCAACCAGTCAACATCATTGAAGTTGAGAGAAGCGGACAGCCGGTCGCTTTCAAATCGGTCGCCATGTCGGATAGTACGACGCCGATTGAAGGGGGGCAAATTATGATCCAATCAACGATGAGAGTGCAGTACGAGTATTGAAATGTGGGAGTTGGATGCGTGTTTGTAATGAGAAACAAAAAGATACTATTTTTCTATAATTATTTTGGCAAGCCGATCAGGCTATTTCTGATTGGCCTGCCTTTGTATTTTATTTTGAAGGGGGAAGCTGTATAACCGTATCTTAGAAAGGCATCGGCACGAGTTGTCAATCAACCCTCTTTTCGCTCATCAGATCACTGACTGTACCAATTTGGAGATTTTTCGCTTTGATTTCCGTAAGCATTGTATCTAACCCTTTTACGACCGGATCAGTTGGATGCATGAGAATCATCGTGCCGTTTTCCACTTGAGATACAACTCGTCTCACCATTTCAGAAGGTTTCGGTTTTTTCCAATCGACTGTATCGACTGTCCATAAAATTGTTTTCATATTCAATTCGTGTGCGGCTTCAATTGTTTGCTGATTGAAGCTTCCGCTCGGCGGTCCAAACCATTTTGGCTGGACACCGATTGCTTGGTAGATGACCTCATTTGTCTTTTGGATTTCTTCTAAAGTTTCGGCTTTGGAGCGTTGCTGAAGGTCAGGATGGCTATACGCATGATTGCCAATTTCATGCCCTTCATTGTATATTAACAAAGCAATATCCGGATTCTTTTTCACCCAGCTACCGTCGAAGAAAAATGTTGCTTTCACTTGATGGTCATTCAAAATGTTGAGGATGGGCGGAATGAATTCATTTCCCCAGGCAACATTAATGAGCAAGGACACCATTGGCTTTTCGGGATTCCCTCTGAAGATCGGCTGAGGAGGTGATAGATCATCCAAATGGACAGCGGGCGGTACTTCTTCAAATACAAGTTTGGCATGATCGAACTTGCCGGCTTTCTTCATTTTATTGTACGAAGCTTTTACATCAATGCGCTGCCCATTGTATCCAGGAATCGCCTTCCAAACCCGATCGATTTTTGCATCGATCGGCTCAATATCAAATTGTTTGGCGTATAGCTGGATTTTTTTATAGAGCGTGTCGTTTTCCGAATCGGCACTGAGAGAAGTGGCATAGCTTACAAAAGTGGCGCTTCCGATTGCTGCGATCAAAACGCAAACGAGCATAATCCATTTATATGTTTTCAACTCAAGTCCTCCATCTATTCTGTTTGCTTTAAGATTCCCGATTTCATTGGATCAATACTTGGATATGTATCGTTCGTCGATGAAAGTGGGATTGGTGGGGATTAAGCGTCTATTTAATGGTGTTATGCGTTTTTGACGAGGCTTTTGCGTTTGGGGGATGGGTTATGTGTTTTTTGTTTGCTATAAGGAAGTTACATACATGCCTGTAAAAGTAGCCCGATGGGAAAGGGAATTATGTTGAATTTGGATAAGAGCAATGTGCATTGTTTAGTTTGTATTGTTAGGACACGTATAGCTGTCCAACGACTACATAGTGGACTGTTCTGGGTTTTGTCCCAGTCTTGATTTTATGAAGATGATTCGTTATCACTCATTATTCTTTTGTTTTTATTCTTGTAAAAGATGTACCATATAAAAAATATTAACCATGATCCAGTAGTGAAAGTAAAAGTAATATAAGGCGATGGAATATTTGTCAAAAACAAAAGCACAGATGCGATTACAAATGATGGAAAAAAGATAATAATCCATGTACGAAGTACCGGATTTTTAAAACTAACCTCAAAACGTTTTTCCATATAGTATTCAAACTCCTCTCTGTCTTTAAAAGTAGGATCGTATGTATTATATCAAACATAATTAAATAGTTGTAAAAGAATAAATAGACTTTCAATTGATTCGTTAAGCGTCTTTAACGGGTTTATGCGTTTGAAGTACTTACATATGCTTTATTATGGCTTTTGAATATGTTCAAAAGATGGAGGTATGATCTATCGTAAATATTCTGAATTTTGTTGATGGGGGTATTTGTATGTGATACGATACCTTTGTAAATTGAATTCCAATTCGCATACGGGAAGGGGCAGAAAAATGGACAATGAGTCACAAACAATTATTGTAAAAAGGGATGAAAGCAATGGTTTGGCAATCGCGGGAATGGTTTTAGGGATTATTGGAGTTATTTTTAATATTATACCGTTTTTTCCTTACTTTTTAGGAATCTTGGCAATCGTTTTTGGACTAATTGGTTTAAATAAAACTGTCGGTAAAGGAATCGCGATAGCTTCACTCATTTTAGGAGTACTTACACTCGGATTTAAAGTATTATTTTGGATTGGTATTTTCGGATTAAGCAATCTTTAATCGTTTTGGTAGAAAGGGGCTGTCCAATAAGTCCCTAAAATAGAACAGGTGG
>NZ_JBHTLT010000101.1:0-14168 GCF_042679045.1 Sporosarcina contaminans
CCACCTGTTCTATTTTAGGGACTTATTGGACAGCCCCTTCTGTTTTATCCTGCATCTGTAACATATCCGTCAGGGCTGATTGAAATATTCCAGATTAATCCGATTTTCTTCACATTGATCAGGAGGCCATCTTGGTGATAAAGCTCTGAACGTACAGGTTTTTCGTATTCAATTACAATTGTGCCTTCCTTTTTACCAGTGAGATGGGCAGTGAATAGATTTGTCGCATCTCTTGTAATCTCTGCAATCTGTTCATAGTCTTTTGTCACAATTTTATGCATGCCTATATCATTTGCTGCCCCTTGATTATACGTCGCTGAAAGCTCTTCTCTTAACGATTTTACGTCATAGAAAAAATGCGTTTTTTTCGTGGTTGCTTCAATTCCATAGCGCGATTCCTTGCCGCTCTCGAAACGAATTGTGGCAATGTATTGGCCGGGCTTGTCGATGTTGATGCAGACATTCACATAATCACATGTTTGAAACGCTATATTGTTGGACAGCTTCTTCCCGTCCATCGTCTCAAGCGAAATGTTTTGGGCGATTTCCCTTTCGGTGGACATTCCTTTTGTCTCAGAATTGATGTACGGAGTGTCAAGTTGTACTGCCGTTGGCAAATAATCATTTGTTTCTTCGAGCGTCAGCTTCAATTCACCATTTTCTTTTTTTACATGCACATAATATTTTTTGTAGTTGTCCGCTTCAAAGAAATGCCGATCGGCTACGATGAATGTACCCGTTCCTTCTTTTTTAGGAATGAATTGAATTTTATCGTCTCGATAGCCTTTTTTTCCTTCCACTAAAACGGCATCAAATAGTTCTGGATTCAACTCTTTCTGCATAGCAAAAAAACGTTCCCAGCCTAAGTCACCTGCGCTCAGCGTTACGACATTCGACGGTTTTGCCTCTTCTGTCGTTTTAATCATCTTTGCTGCTTGACCTCTTGTTATCGGGAGATTTGGGCTAAATGTATTAGGTGTTGTCCCTGTCGTAATGCCAAGATGGTAGATGATTAAAATATTTTCATAATGAGATGAATTATGCTTCCAGCCGATATCTTTGAACGGGTTATCTCCATATTGGCGTGGCAAATCAAATGCCTTTACTAAAATGGAAGCCATTTGACTACGTTTAATCGGATCATTCGGACCGTATCGTCCGTCCGCATAACCTCCAATAATTCCTTCCTGCGCCATTGCGGCAATTGCCTTATAATAGCCATTTTCTTTTGATACGTCTTTAAAACCGGGATCTTTAACATTATCCATATCTAATTTGATCAACTTTGCAATAATAGCGGCTGCTTGACCTCTCGTGATGGAATTCCCTGGCTTAAAAGTGCCATCGGGATAGCCTCCAATAATATGGCGTTCCGCTAATTCATTCACAGCATCAGCGAAGTGTTTCGTAGGCGGTACGTCTTTAAATAATTGTTTACTTTCCGCATTGGCGGATAAAGGGAGGCTGCATGAAAGCAATAGTGTTCCAACTAATGCCATTACTTTTTTCTTCAAATTGAATCCTTCCTTTCTATTTTTACAAATACAGTTGTTATAGAATAGCAACCTACAGACGGAGATATTCGGAAAAAGTTTCAAAAATGTTTTCGGAAATCTTGGATAGTAAATGAATCATAATTGAGGTACTTATGTAGGGGGAGGGCAGTTGTTGCATGAACAATGCAGTTTGTTCAATAAATATGTTTTTTGTTAGAGCAGTATAGGGATGCACTAATTATTTAGCGGCCGATTGATTTTTCAATCGGCTTTTAAATACAAGATACGAGTAAGTAAAAAAGCCATCCCCCGTCTGTAAAGCGAATAGATTAGTTAAAATCTTTGAAACAGGGGATGATTACTAATGTGGGAACATGTCTTTTATTTAGCGATTTCAAGCATTCAATAAAGTCTACTAGTGAATCTAAATATAATCAGATTATAAGGATGGTTTAATATACCGTTTCAAATGCCGCGCAGTAACAGACGATTCTACATCCAATAGGCCCTGTGGCGGACCGCTGTATAAAATATGGCCGCCGTTCAAGCCTGCGCCCGGACCAACGTCTATCATCCAATCCGCATTGGTCATCATCGTTAAATTATGTTCAACTAAAATAACTGTATTCTTTTCATCGATGAGCTGTTCGAATCTGTCGAGCAACGTAGGAATGTCATCTTCATGCAAGCCGGTCGTCGGCTCGTCAAAAATGAATATGTGTTCCGTTACTTTGTCCGTTAAATACTTGCTCAGTTTTACACGTTGAATTTCTCCGCCTGAAAGTGTGTCGAGCGATTGTCCGAGTGTCATATAACCGAGTCCAGTAGCAGCGATTGTGTGTAAATGATGTGTAATGTTTTCGTCATGGTCAAAGAAGCGATCTGCTTCATCGACGGTGAGCGCCAACACATCTGCTATTGAATAGCCTTTGACGGTTGCTTTTAGAACTTCTGGTTTGTAGCGTGTGCCGTGGCACACTTCACAAGCTTGTGAGAAGTCGGGCATGAACGCTAGTTCCACTTTGAGGTAGCCTTTGCCGCCGCAATTCGGACATGCACCTTCAGAATTATAGCTGAATAAGCTTTTCTTCATGCCGGTTTTCTTGCTGAAGAGGCTGCGGACGTCATCGAAAATATCCATATACGTCAGCAGATTGGATCGATTTGAGGCGTGCACCGGTTTTTGGTCGATAAAAATCGTCTTCTCACGGTGTTCGAAACCAGCTTGAATGAGAGAGCTTTTACCGGAGCCTGCAACGCCTGTCACGACAGACAATGCGTGTTTTGGAAAGCTTACAGAAACGTCCTGTAAATTGTTCCTACTGATGTTTTTTAGCTGTATGAATTGATTCGGTTGTCGAACATCGGTCTTGAAATGGTGTTCGCGTCTTAGTGCGTGGCCTGTCGCAGTATCCGATATCAGTAATTCCTTATAACTTCCCGTGAAAGTAATATTTCCCCCGTTTTTCCCAGCACCCGGGCCGATATCGATAATATGGTCTGCAATTTTGATGACATCCGGGTCGTGTTCGACGATGAGGACGGTATTTCCTTTATCGCGTATGGCGCACATAATGTCATTGATTTTTTCAATATCTTCGGGATGCAATCCGACGCTCGGTTCATCGATAATGTAAATGAGATCGGTCAACGGGCTGTTCAGGTGTCGAATCAGTTTGATGCGCTGTGATTCTCCTCCTGATAGAGTCGGTGTTTCACGATCAAGCGTTAAATATTGCAGTCCAATATAGTTCATTGCTTCAAGCTGTGCACGCAACGGCTTCATAATAATCTCTGCTGTGTCGTCTTTAATTTGATCTAAAAAAGACAGCGCTTTTTCGATTGGCAATGCTGTGAAATCCGCGATGCTTAAGCCGTTAATTTTGCAGCGGAGCACATTTTCGTTCAGTCGTTTTCCGTTGCAGGACGGGCATCGGCGTGAAGTGACAACGCGCTCAATATCTTTTATGAAACGGTTTTTTTCAAAGTTGTTCTGCAGTAAGAAGGAACGTCTGAATCTGTGAATGAGCCCTTCAAATTCAGCTGTTTTCGGCCATTCTGCAGGCGGGTTTTTTAGTTTTACAGGTTCGGTATATAAGAAAGTGTCCATTTCCTCTTTTGTATAGTCTTTTAGTTTTTTGTCGTTATCGAAAAGCCCGCTATAAAGATAGCGTTTGCCACGCCAGCTTGTCGGTGCAAAGGACGGGAAATTGATAGCGCCCTCGTTCAATGATTTATCGAAATCGATTAATTCGTTTATATCGATATCATCTACATAGCCGAGCCCTTCGCAAATGGGGCACATGCCAGTTGGATTGTTGAATGAAAAGACATCGGAATATCCGACGAAAGGTTTCCCGATGCGCGACCAAAGCAGGCGGACGGACGCATAAATATCTGAAATTGTGCCAACTGTTGAACGTGAATTGCCCCCGAGTCGTTTTTGGTTAATAATCATTGCTACAGATAGATTCTCAATATGATCAACATTCGGTTTCGCGTAATGGGTCAGCTGATGCTGGATATAGCTTGAATAGGTTTCGTTGAGCAAGCGTTCCGACTCTGCTGCAATCGTATTAAACACAAGCGAGGATTTTCCAGATCCGGAGCGCCCAGTGAACACAGTTAATTGGTGTTTAGGAATTGCCACGTCTATATTCTTTAAATTATTTTGGTTTGCACCGTAAATTCGTATGTCTGACATCGTTAATCGCCCCAAGTTGTCATTTTTATTGTTATGTTCTCCATCTTACCGTATTTTAAAATGCTTGTGAAAAATACCGAAGCTGATCCCGATCGTCCAATCCTTTTAAAAATCCATAATTGTTCATAAGGAGTTTTCAAGATGAAATGATAACTTTTAATGAAGAGGTAAAAACAAGCGTTAGACCAAGTGACGATCTTCGCTAAATCGATCAACCATGGAGAACGGAAGCATAAATTAGTAGTACGATAGAATAGTTTTAAAAATTATAGAATTAAGTAATTTACATGTAGGAAGTTGTAGCATACACTTAAATAGAACAATCGTTCAATTTGACGATTGTTCTAAACGAGGAAGGTGTGTATTTTTGAATAAAAGACGGTATGACAGTGAATACGCGAAACATGAAATTATGGAAAAAGCAGCTATGTTATTTTCCCAGAAGGGTTATAATCAAACATCCGTCGGCGATATATCAAAAGCATCTGGCTATAGCAAAGGGCATATTTACTATCATTTTCAAAACAAAGAAAAACTGTTTGTTCGATTAGCCAAAAATACGATGATTGAGTGGCATAGCAAATGGCTGCAACTAGAATCTACTTACTCATCTGCGACAGAAAAAATATATGGAATAGCATTACATGTTCTTTACAACTATCAAACGCCATTATTGAAAGCAGGCCATGAGCTTGCGGCCAATCCGAATTCGAGCCAAGAATCTGTGAAAGAAATACACAATTTGGCGGTCGTTCCGATGGGGTCGTACCGTGCAATTTTACAAGAAGGCATAGACAGGGGGGAATTTATAGCAGGGGATATTGAGACGTGGACGGTATTGTTAGGCACATGGCTTGGCGGCTTATGCCAGCTTACAAATCATCAAGACCTAAGCATGCTTGAGCCTCTATTTAAGGAAGCAATTGAAATCTTTTTGAAGTCAATTACAAAAGGGGGAACTGAAAATGAGAGTGGGGTTAGTGGGTGATAGCTTAACAGAAGGGCGACCGGGTGTGTCCTTTGCAAAAATTCTTCAGGAGTATTATCCGCATATTACTTTCGATAATCTTGGCAAACCGGGTGAAACCATAAAGAGTTTACATGAACGCCTAATCAAAACACCGATTGCTTTCGACTATGATCTCATATTTCTTTGGATTGGAGTGAATGATGTATATTCCAAGTTGTTGAGCGTTCAGGCTCAGCCTGTTACAAAGGACCTTGATGAGTTTCGAGAGGTCTTTCAAAAAGTAGTGGAAATTGTCCTTCACTTTGCTAAACAAGTAGTAATCGTTTCACCGGCATTTGCAGGAGAGAATGTAAACAGTACACCAAATAGTGATCTTAAGGATTTACACGAAACCATTCAATCCATCTCAAGCAATTATCCGCAAGTACACTTGTTAGATCTATACACTTTATTCAAGAAACATCTTGGTCAAGTCAAGGGTTCGGGCTACTTGAATACGAACGTTTTGAGAGTGATGGTAGATACCCTATTTTATAAGAATCCTAAACGCATTGATCGACTGTCAATGAAGAGGGGTCTTCACTTCACATTGGACGGCATTCATTTTAATAGCAAGGGTGCTAAGTTGGTGGCAGAAGAATACGCAAAGATGATTGATCGCTTTTCATAAAAGCAAACGAAATTACATTTTAGGGAAACGGCCGAGGGTGCTTCGCGGGAATGGATGACATCGAAAGTGCCTTCACTTCCATCACTGTATCTAACGTACTGGATAGGAAACGATTGAGCATTTGATTGTATAATACAAGTATACTTCCATTTTGATTGCAATTTCTATTGTATATTTAATGTATAACAGACTCTATTCAAGCGCATGGTTTGACTTAACTTGAATAGAGCCTTCATTAAGCATTCAGCTCCCCGAAATCTTTCATTGCATTATTAATTTTCATTTGTATTTCTTCACTGGTCGTTTGTAGATTTTCTGTGATCTCACTTACTTTTAATACTTCCTCAGTTATGTTATCCATGTTTTGATTAATGTTTTTAATTGCCTTCTCGACATTGTTAGAGAGCTTACGAACTTCATCCGCTACTACCGCAAATCCACGTCCGTGTTCGCCCGCTCTTGCTGCCTCGATAGTAGCATTTAACGCTAATAAATTCGTCTGTGAGGAAATGTAATTGATTGTCTTCGAGATTTCGCTAATATGTTTAATTTGTTCACGTAGCGATTCAAGGGCTTGCATATTTTCTTGAGAGCGGGTAACAACTGCATCTCCTAATTCAATTGACATTTCGTTTAGCTCGGATACAATTTTTTTACTTTTATGTTCTCGCATTGTAATATCCGTTGCGATTTTAAGAACGGCGTTCACTTTGCCATCTTCATAGATTGGGATATAAGTTGCCTCGAGCCATAGAAGCTCTCCTGTTTTTCCAATGCGTTGGATTTTCTCTTGGAATTTCACTCCACGACGAAGATTATCCCATAACTTGGCATAATCGTTACTCCTTCTATATTCCTTTGTACAAAATTGTTTATGATGCAAATTGTTCATTTCACTTACTTTATAACCTAAAGTATTTGCGAAAATTTCATTTACCCAAATGACGTCCCCGTTTAAATTAAATTCAATCATTGCTAGATTAGACTCTAAGGCAGATAAAACTGCAATTTCATCTAAAACTTGAGAACTTTTGTATGTATGTGTAGCTGACAATATGGACCCTCCAAACGATTTAAAAAGAAAGCGTTACAAAATAATAGGGGCGTTAAAGCGTATATAACAAACGAGAAAAAGCTGTATGAACATAACTTGATGCATCCTCTATGTACATTTACTTAAGCAACTGGCTGATATGCTCTAATTCGATTTAAGAAGGAGCATGTTGAATATCATCTGACGATTTTAAATTTTACACATTAAAGCTATATAAAAAATAATTTTAATCCCCTAAATGCGATAATAAATACTCGTTTATTACAGTACCATAAAATAGGACTTTTTTGTAACATCTAATTATAATATAGGTCTTTTGTATGTCTAATTCTATTTTTGTATTAGTGAATATTGTAATGAAAATGTTGAGATTGTTGTTCTGACAATACTTATTTTAATGAATTATAGATGAGTAGGATATGTAATATGAATCGTATTACAATGTTTAAACAGGAAAATTGTTTTGTCTTTTTACAATCTGATACTATTTCTACATAATAAAAAAGCACTGCCTATCAAACGATAGACAATGCTTTATCTTATACTAAATTTTCTTCAGTTTGAACGTATTGTGTAGACTTTTCCTCTTGTTCCGGTTCTTCACCGAACCGACCTTCCCATTTCGAAATGACAACTGTAGCCAATGAATTTCCTACGACATTTACGACTGTGCGTGCCATGTCGAGCAAACGGTCGATTCCAACGATTAACGCCAATCCTTCAACTGGAATACCTACTGTACCTAAAGTTGCAAGTAACACGACGAATGAAACGCCTGGTACGCCTGCAATTCCTTTAGATGTAATCATTAATACAAAGACGAGCATTACTTGATCCATAATCGATAAATCGATGCCGTACATTTGCGCAATAAAGATTGCTGCAAGTGCCTGATACAAAGTTGAACCGTCTAAGTTAAACGAATAGCCAGTCGGCACGACGAATGAAACGATGTCTTTCGGTGCTCCAAACTTCTGCATTTTTTCCATCACTTTTGGTAACACCGTTTCCGAACTGGAAGTGGAATAGGCGAGAATTAATTCTTCCTTCAACAGCTTTAAGAATTGGAAAATGTTCACACCGACAATTTTTGCAATCCCGCCTAATACAACAACAACAAAGAAAGCCATTGTCGCGTAAACTAAGATCATTAACTTAGCCATCGGAATGAGCGATTCCAAACCGAATTTTGAAACGGTTACACCGATAAGGGCAAAAACGCCGAACGGAGCAAATTTCATAATTACATTTGTAACATAGAACATGGCATCTGCTACGCCTTGGAAAAATGCCAAGACCGGCTTGCCGCGCTCTCCGATTGCCGCCACACCTAAACCGAATAGTACGGAAAAGAAAATGATCGGCAGCATATCTGCATTTGCCATTGAATCAACAATATTACTCGGAACGATACCGACAAGTACATCCATGAAGCCATTGTTCTGCACTTCTTCTGTCGTCTGGATATACTGATTAATATCGCCCTTTTGCAATGCAGACATATCAATGCCAACGCCTGGCTTGAAAATGTTCGCAGACAACAGTCCGACTAAAATGGCAATTGTCGTAACGATTTCAAAGTAAATGAGCGTTTTACCGCCTAATTTACCTAACTGTTTCATATCGCCTGTGCCAGCTACGCCAATAATTAATGTCGAAATAATGATTGGCACAACAATCATTTTAATCATATTAAGAAACATTGTTCCAATCGGCTGCAAATACGTTTCTACTTTCGGATTGTCGTAAAATATGGCGCCGACCACAATACCTAAAACAAGACCAATTATGATCTGATATGCTAAAGAGAGTTTAAATTTCTTTTTCATAGCGGGTCCCCCTTACATTCAACTTGAAAGCGCTTTCTGAAAGCGTATTTTAATTGTAAAGGGAAACTACAAAAATCTACAAAAACCTACAAAAAGTTTTTATGCTGTTCAATTGTTTCTTTGTAAAGCATGAGTAAAAACTTCTTAATATGAACTTTTGCGGGCCGGCTTGGCAACTCTTCCTTTTGAATTTGCTTCATTCGCGCTGTGATCTCTTGGAAATCAAAAAAGCGCGGTGCATAGTATTCAAATTCATGAATTGTATAATCGACTGCCCCTAATGATGCCAAATGGTCGATAGCTGCTGAAATAGCGCGCCGGATGCGCTGCTCCATCGCTTTTACTTCTTTCGGCAACTCTGCTTCTGCTACACCCATTTTGCGTGCAGCCATTTCATAGAGCTGCTTCAGTGGAGGAATCGACACAACACTTGGCTGCTCTGTCAACACTTCCATTATGTACAGTAAATCCTTGCTGCCGTTTTCGCTCGCTATGCCCATATCACGTAAAACCGAAAGTACAATCTCTTTTAAAGAACGAGGTGTTGTTTTCGGTGTCACTGCACCGATATGTGCCAATGAATCACGGATTGTTACGAGTGATTGCATTAGCTGAGCTTTCTCAGTCATTCGCTGTAGGACGTTTTCAACTTCAATTCGGTTGATCGGTTTATGGATGAAAAATTCTACCCCTGCTCGATACGCTTCACCGACCATTTCTTTATTTACGACTTGCGACAACATGACAAATTGACCTTGAAATCCTATCTCTTTCAATTGACGAATCATTTCAATGCCGTCCACTTCTGGCATTAGCAAATCGATTAAGACAATATCCGGTCCTAATGCATGCACTTGTTCGATCGTTTTCAATCCACCGTCTGATTCGCCAATAACCATTCCTAATTCCCGATCAGCGATGATGGACTTCAACATGGAACGGCTTACGTTATCATCGTCAATTATAAAATACCTCATCAATTCCACCCCTTACTATTGCAATCTTTCAAACGGTATGATCAGTTGGAAAAGGGTACCTTGTTTTAGGGAATTTATCTCGATGGTTCCTCCAAGCGACTCGGTAATTGCTTTCACATGAGACAAACCGATTCCCGTTGCTGCTGTACCTTGATCGTTATATTTGGTAGTAAATCCAGGCTCGAATAGTAACCCTATATCATCGGGAGAAATACCTACTCCATTATCCTTTACTCGAAAAATAACTTGTTTTTCGATCGCACTCACTGTAATTTGAATAGCTCCTTCGTGTTGAATCGCTTCTACTGCGTTGGCAACGATATTATTTAAAATGGCTAACAGTAAGACTTGCTGCTCGGTTTGAAAATCTGTAGATTGTTTGATTGAAAAAGAAACCTGTTTGCCAAGCATCTTACTATATTTTCGATTTCCTGAAGTTACCATTTCTATAATGTTTGATAAATAAAAGACAGGCATTTCCTCTCGTTTCGTCAATTGTGAAAGGCCAGCTAAAATTCGCTGTGCATCTTTTTTCACTTCGTGGATTTCTTGTGCAATTTGCAAAGCTTGGATGCCTAAGACACGTTGTTGCTCATTTTGCAGTTTACGATACAACTCATAGCTGGATGCAGTGATTTTTTCCATATGATCCATCGACTTTTGTAAATACAATGTTTCTGCATACAGTTCAGAGCCGATGCCTAAAACTTCTCGGACTCGCTGCTTCTCTTTCGATAGCGCAACAGAACTATAGAGTCCTACAGTGAAAAAGCTTCTCAGCAATGCAACTCCTACTAAGAGTAACCACTCTTTCAAGTCAATGAAGTACTGCGCAGTCCACCAATTACGAAGAGCATGCTCCGCCGTATTACCCATTATTTCAAATAAAAAGGCCAGCGTTCCAAGCTGAAGAGGAAGCGATTTGAATTTCTCTAAATTTGCAAAATGCCAGCCCGCCGCAAACAATGCATAAAACAAAAAAACAGGCATATGCATTTGAAAACTTTCTAAAATGCCTGCGCCAAGAAATAACTGCTCGATTACTCGGAATAAGACGACTGTAACAGCCGTAACAAGGCCTGTCCGTAAAACAGATTTCGGTGGATAAATTAAAATGAGCAAAAAGAACACAATTCCGCCAAGCGCAAACCGGAACACCTCACCAGTAAACGGAATTACCTTCAGTTCCCCGGTAATCGCTGTTAATAGAGCGATACCGATGATTCTGACGATTTCCGATTGGGTTATTTGCTGCCACGGTATTTTTCGGTCCATGTTTTTGCTCCTCGCCCTTCGTTTTAGTATGCCTACTAATTATTTGTTTGCACATGCAACATTGCAGTCGTCCATTTTTAATGTATAGGCTTGGCGGGCATTACTATCGATCATTGATTGTCGTATGTATGCCTATGTATGTTGTAGTGCAGTCAATTTCAGTCGATTTCCATTATACAAGAATTGAGCTGTCAGTACCTATATTGGAGGTTGAATGTAAAGAATGTTGGCTCTTTGATTTTACTATTTACAAAAAGCTTGAAGGCCGTTTTACAATTTCAATCTGAAAGTACATCGATGAAATGAAACTATTCTTAGAGAAGAGACGTATTAGTAGTTACGCAATTTTTAGAAAAGAAGGAAGAGGGGGAAAATATGCTGAACAAAGCACTTATCGAAGATGTGTTGCAAGTCGCTCTTGAAACGGGCGGTGATTTCTCGGAAGTATTTGTAGAAGATCGGTACACGAATACAATGGTCCTTCAAAATTCACGATTGGAAAAAAATCTGTCGGGTCGTGACTTTGGCGTAGGAATTAGGGTTTTTAACGGTTTGCAGAGTGTTTATGCTTACACGAATGATTCTTCAAAAGAAGGGCTCTTGAGAGCTGCGCGTACAGCTTCCAAAGCCATTCAAGGAGCAAAGAATGGCAAGACGACGATCATTCCGCTCATGAAAGAAACAGTTCCAAACCTCCACCACATAAAAATTATGCCAAATGAAGCAAGGAAATCACAAAAGTTGTCGGTCATGCAAAAAGCGAATGACATCATTAGAAATTATGATCCGGAAATTGTTCAAGCTATAATTCGTCTAATTGATGAAGAGCAAAATGTGTTGATTGCCAATTCTGAAGGCAAGTTTGTGGAGGATCAGCGGGTAAGAAGCCGAATGGCGATGGTGTCTATCGCTTCTGACGGCATAGATATGCAAACTGGTTTTTATGGTCCCGGTGCTTATCAAGGTTTTGAGTTTATTGAAAATCTAAATCTTGATCATTATGCGAAGGAATCTGCCCGCATTGCTAAAACGATGCTCCATGCCGACCCGGCTCCGAGCGGAAAATTTCCTGTCATCATCGACAATGAATTTGGTGGCGTCATTTTTCATGAAGCTTGCGGTCACGGGCTTGAAGCAGAAGCGGTGGCGAAAAACGCATCTGTCTTTGCGAATAAGGTAGGAGAAAAAGTCGCGTCAGACCTTGTTACGTATATAGATGATGGAACGATTGAAAACGAGTGGGGATCGATCAATATCGACGATGAAGGCGAAAAGTCGCGTAAAAATGTACTGATCGAGAACGGCATTTTGAAAGGATATATGATCGATAAATTGAACGGCAGGCGGATGGGAATGGATTCTACTGGCTCAAGCCGGAGGGAATCATACAGATTTGCCCCTACCTCCCGGATGACGAATACGTACATTGCGCCCGGAAAGTCCACACCTGAAGAGATTATTGGGGATACGGAGTATGGAATTTACGCGAAATATATGGGCGGCGGCTCGGTCAACCCTGGGACGGGGGATTTCAACTTTGCAGTAGACGAAGCTTATTTAGTGAAGAACGGTAAAATTGAAAAACCGATCCGCGGTGCGACATTGATTGGGAACGGTGCGAAAACGATTTTGAACATCGATCGAGTCGGCAATAATTTAGGTTACGGTGCAGGAATGTGCGGCGCATCTAGCGGCAGTTTGCCGGTGAATGTCGGGCAGCCGATGGTGCGTGTTTCTGAAATTACGGTCGGGGGAAAGGAGGCATAAAAATGAACATCGAACAATTGAAGCAGCAGCTGTTTGACGAAGGGGAGAAAGCCGGATTCACAGATCTTGAACTCTATTACGAGAAAACAGAAAGCCTTTCAATCGGGCTTTATGAAGGAGAAGTAAATCAGTATGATTTTTCCGATGTTCAAGGGGCAGCTATTAGAGGGATTTATAACGGTAAAACAGGCTACGCGTATACGGAGAAATTTGATGAGGACTCGGTTTCGTTCTTGTTGAAAAATGCGGCGGAAAATGCTGAGTTGATTGAAACGGATCCAGAAGAATTATTTACGGAAAAAGCGGAATATGAAAACGTTCATTTTTATAGCCCAGAACTGGAGAAGGTCAAGCCGGAAGAGATGATCCGCTTCTTGCAAGTAGTTGAAAAAAAGATTTTATCTACCGATCAGAGAGTAAAGAAAATTACGGCCTCCCAAATAGGGATCCGACAATTAGAAAAGGGTCTTTTTCATAATAAAGGTTTGCAAAAAAAAGAAGGGAATAATTTTTTATTATTCTATGTATCAATCCTTGTCGAGGAAAATGATGAATTAAAATCTGGGACTGTTTTTCGGACCACCAAGGATTTCAATGAACTAAATGCCGACAAGATTGCTGAAGAAGTCGTAGAACGAGGGTTAAGCATGTTGGGCGAAAGGAATTATCCGAATAAGAAATATCCAGTCATACTAAAGAATGAAGCGGCTGCCTTACTATTGGCGACATTTACTTCTTCTTTCTCCGCACAAGCAGTACAGGATAACCAATCCCGCCTTCAAGGGAAGTTAGGCGAGAAGATTGCGGCAGATCACGTGAATCTGATCGATAATCCATTTCTTCGGGAAGGATTACGCAGTGCTACATTTGATTCGGAAGGGGTTCCGAAGAAAAAACATATTGTTGTAGATGGAGGAAAGCTTCAAACATACTTCCATAACTTGAAGACGGCGAAGAAGGATGGGGTAATGACGACGGGGCATGCACATCGCCGATCCTATCAAGATGCAATCGAAGTGAGCCCGTCCAATTTCTATGTTGAACCGGGCGTGCAAACATATGAGCAGCTTTATAAAGGAATTGCAGAGGGCATCATCATTACTGATTTGGCTGGGATGCATTCGGGAGCCAACCCGATTTCGGGCGACTTCTCACTCGCGGCAGACGGATACTATGTGAAGGATGGCAAGATCGTCGGTCCGACAAGGCAGATGACCGTAGCAGGCAATTTCTTTGAATTGCTTCAGGACATAGAGGAAATTGGAGAAGACTTGGAATTCTCACCTATGTCTTTTAATGGATATATCGGTTCTCCGTCCTTGAAAATTAAGAGCCTATCGATCACGGTGGATTAATAATAAATGGAATGATGATGAATAACATCGTAAGGAGAGGCTGGGACAAAACCCACCTCTAATTGAAAAAG
>NZ_JBHTLT010000102.1:0-15632 GCF_042679045.1 Sporosarcina contaminans
CCACCTGTTCTATTTTAGGGACTTATTGGACAGCCCCTTTCTTATGCTTGCACTAATTCCAATTGTTCAGCAGGACCGAAGAATTCAAAGTGAATTTTATCGTCTGTGAAGCCGATTTCATGTAAAGCGGAAATGACGGCGTTCATGAAAGGCGTTGGACCGCAGACGTAGACATCGCTTCCTTTAATTGCGTATTTTGATAAAAATTCTGCGTTGATAAATCCGTCTCCTTCTTCGGAATAAAGGACTTCGTATGTTGAATTTGGAAGGGATTCATTCATGTCGCGCAATGTTTGATCGAATGCTTGGTGCTTTCTTGTTCGTGCTGAATGAAGGAAAGCAACTTGACGTTCTGGTGTTTCTTTTGCAATCGTTTCATACATTGCCATCATCGGTGTTAAACCGACTCCGCCGCTGATCAAAGTAACTGGCGCTGTGCTTTCAGTATCAAGGTAGAAGTCGCCAGCAGGCGCGCTTACTTCAATTTCATCCCCAACATTCAAGTTGCGGTGAAGATGGACTGATACTTTACCATTCGGCGTGCATTCATCTTCTCGTTTCACAGAAATGCGGAACATTTCTTCATTAGGAGCTTGTGACAAACTGTACTGACGGTTCAATGTATATTTTTCACCAAAAATATTTAAGCGGATTGTAATGTATTGGCCAGGTTTGTAAGAAGGCAATTTCTTGCCGTCAACAGGCTTCAAATAGAATGAAGTAATAACATCGCTTTCTTTAACCTTTTGGGCAATCGTGAATTTCTTGAATGTTCTCCAACCGCCATCTGCTTCTTCGACTTTATCATACATTTCTTTTTCAACACCGATGAAAGCGTCAGCGATAACTCCATAAGCTTCTGCCCACGCATCGATGATTTCAGGAGTGGCTGCATCGCCTAATACTTCTTTAATCGCTCCTAAAAGATTTTCTCCTACGATCGGATAATGTTCTGGCATAATTCCTAAGGAGCGGTGCTTATGTGCAATTTGGATAACGGTAGGCAAGATTGCGCCTAAGTTGTCGATATTCGCTGCTGCTGCATAAACTGCATTTGCAAGCGCTGTTTGCTGGCGTCCGCGTGATTGGTTGGCATGGTTGAAAATGTTGAGAAGTTCAGGGTGTGCTTCAAACATATTTTTATAAAATACAGTGGTGATTGTTTTTCCGTGTTGCTCAAGTACTGGTACTGTTGACTTTACGATATCAATTGTTTTTTGGGATAACATACTGATCCACAACCTTTCTCGTATTTGTAATTTAACAATAAACGATGCATAGTTTCAAAGCTATATATAAAATACAACTTTAAGGAACTGTTACATTTTTGGACACATTTCTTTCACGTTCTTGTCATAATCGCTATAATAGTGTGGGAAAGAGCGGTGATAATATGCGTCTAACTTTATATACAGATTACTCATTGCGCGTCCTCATCTATTTGGGATCGAGGGAGACAGGTGAATTGTCGACAGTCCAGGAAATTTCAGATCGCTATGCAATCTCAAAAAACCATTTGACGAAAGTAGTACACGAATTAGGGAAAATGGGGATTGTTGAAACAGTTCGGGGGCGTGGCGGCGGAATTAGACTGCGGATAAAACCGGAGGAAATCAATGTCGGAGAGCTTGTACGCAAGACGGAGGATGATTTCTATCTTGTTGAATGTTTTAAAGAAGGCGGAAACCATTGCATTCTATCTCCTGTTTGCCGGTTAAAGGGTGTCCTTTACGAAGCGCTGTCTGCTTATTTAACCGTTTTGGACAAGTATACAATTGCCGATTTTATAATCAATAAAGACGAGTTGGCAGCAATTTTGTTCGACAAATCTTTGTGATAGAATATAAAAGAATTTAAAGATACCATAGGAGGCTTAACAATGGGGAAAGTTTTAGTTTTTGGACATAAAAACCCTGATACTGACACGATTACATCGGCGATCAGTTATGCGTATTTAAAACAGCAGTTAGGCATGGATGCTGAAGCGGTAAGATTAGGATCAATTTCTGGAGAAACGGCATATGCTCTTGGACAATTCGGGTTTGAAGCACCGCGTTTAATTGAAAAAGCAGCTCCAGAAGCACAGCAAGTCATTTTAGTCGACCATAATGAAAGACAGCAAAGCGTCGATGATTTGCATGAAGTGCAAGTGCTTGAAGTAATCGACCATCATCGGATTGCGAATTTCGAAACGAATGATCCGTTGTACTACCGTGCAGAGCCAGTGGGTTGTACAGCTACCATTTTGAACAAGCTTTATAAAGAGAATGGCGTTGACATTCCGAAAAATATTGCTGGATTGATGCTGTCTGCTATTATTTCAGATTCCCTGCTATTTAAATCTCCTACGTTTACTGAAGAAGATCGCAAGGCGGCTGATGAGCTATCAGCGATTGCAGGTGTAAATGCAGAAGAGTACGGTTTGGAGATGCTGAAGGCGGGTGCTGATTTAAGCGGCAAGTCGCTTGAAGAGCTTGTTTCATTGGATGCGAAAGAGTTCACGATGGGTGAAGCGAAAGTGGAAATTGCACAAGTGAATGCGATAGAAATCGCGGATGTAATGGATCGCCAAGCAGAATTGGAAGTTTTGTTAAATAGTATTATTGAAGAAAAGGGGCTCGATCTATTCCTTTTCGTCGTTACAGACATTTTGAACAACGATTCGGTCGTAATCGCACTTGGAACTGCTGCAGATCGCGCTGCTGCTGCGTTCAATGTAGCGCTTGACAACAACACGGCAACATTAAAAGGTGTCGTGTCGCGAAAAAAACAAATCGTGCCTGTCTTAACAGAAGCACTAAAATAAGTAAAAGCGGTTGTTGGATTATTGATCCATCATCCGCTTTTTTTGTTGGATTGATCATATCGTGAAAAACGATCAATGGCGTAAGAAGCAATACGTTTTTCTCGTTTTCCAAGCGCACCGGCATTCTGAAAAGCCATTACAATTTGCTATCTATGATAAATCTAACGGCTTCGTCGCAGGCCCTTCAAGGACAGAGCCGTCTTTTCTGAAACGAGAGCCATGACATGGGCAATCCCATGTTTGATCGCCTTCATTCCAACGTGTTCGGCATCCCATATGCGTGCAGATCGGTGAATCGGTCCGGGTTATATGTCCCCCTGTGAATTCTTTCAAGACAAGGCCTGTATTGCGCAAAGCTTGCAATAAAAATGAACTGAACCCTGTCCTGTCGGGAGCGTATAGTGCTTCTGCCTTATTTGGGCGTCCAAGGATTTTGTCACTTATTATACGGGCGGAGGCTATAGAGTTTGAAAGTCCCCATTTTCGAAATCCTGTATTCATATATACGTACGGCATGCTCGGTGAAATGGCTCCAGCATAGGGAACTAAATCAGGGGTTGAAGGATCTTGTGCTGACCAACCGTATTGGACAGAATCCAATTGGTATATATTTTTAAGCTCCGTTGTAAGCTTTTCATAATGAATTTGCGTCTCTTTTTCCATACCTGCCTGATGACCTTCGCCGCTTAAAAGAAAGTGTGTTTTCCCATCGATAAAAGCTGTGCGGATCGAACGCTTCGGGTCATCGACGGAAATATATTGCCCGGTTAACGGCATATTGGCCAAAGCCGAGACAATATAAGAACGGCTTACGATTAATTTCATAATTTGTAAACCACGTAGTGCCTCAATCGGATAGTGCGTACATAAAATTAACTCATTGAATTGGATCTCGTTTGAAGAAGCAGTATAAAGCAAACGTTTTTTCAAGTCCATCAGTTCCACGTCGGATTTTTCATAAATGCGAGCGCCTGCTTTTTGGGCTAATTTAGCCAAGTGCTGGCCGAAACGAACCGGATGGATTTGAGTTTCATCTCTAATTGTTAACGTCTTTTCAACCTTCAAAGGCAGTTCCGTGTTCCAACCTAACTCACCATTGATGCCAATTTCCTTATAAGCTTTCATCTCATCTTCCAAACGCTCAGTTCCATATTTTGTTTGTGAAAATAGAATTGAATCGGCGAGTCTCAATTCGTCCCATTCTGCAATCGAGCGTCCGAATAAAACCGCTTCTTGATTCGCCTCATAATAAATCTTTGCATTTTCCAGCCCTAATTGTTTTATCAAATCTGTATAGACAACATCATGTTGAACGGTCAGTTTCCCGGTAGAATTTCCGGTCGCCCCTGAAAGAATCGAGTCTTTTTCAAGTAAAATGACATCCTTGCCTTCTTTAGCTAAAAAATACGCATTTGCGATACCACTCAGCCCGCCACCAATAATGCACACGTCACAAGAAACATCTTCTTCAAGTTGCGGATAAGTATCACGTGTATAAGCAGTTTGTAACCAAAGTGAATTGAACATTTTCAGCCCTCCAAATAGACTTGTTGAACTTGCCAAGCATATTCATTGTTACCATTTTGACCAATATCTAAAATAGAAAATGAAAGGTGGTTTCGGGGATGAAAATAGAAGTGTGGTCTGATTATGTTTGCCCGTTTTGTTATATCGGCAAACGAAGGTTGGAAATGGCGCTTTCTGCAACAGGTTTGCAGGATAAAGCGGAAGTTGTTTACAAAGCTTTTCAGCTCGACCCAACTACGCCGGCAATGTCTGGAGGCTCATCGATCGAAGGGCTTTCCAAGAAATACGGAATCAGTTTACAGGAAGCCAAGCAAATGATGGCGAATGTCGCAGAACAAGCGAAGACGGTCGGACTATCCTATAATGTCGAAGAAATGAAAGTTGCCAATACGTTGGATGCACATCGTCTCGCAAAATTAGGAGAGGCGGAAGGAAAAAGCTTCGCTGTAACGGAACGTCTCATGTCAGCGCATTTCATTCAAGGAGAAAGAGTAGATGACCCCATTGTCTTAACTGCAATTGCAGATGAGGTCGGGATATCTACTGAACGTATAGCGACAATGCTTCAGTCGGATGAGTTTAAAGACTCGGTCCAGCAAGATATTGCAGAGGCTGGGGAAATCGGTGTACAAGGCGTGCCATTCTTCGTCATCAACCGAAAGTATGCAATCTCCGGAGCGCAGCCAACAGAAGTATTTGAACAGGCATTGCGGAAAGTGGCAGAAGAAGAAGGCATCACTCCTCAACTAAAAGTGTTAGGAGACGAAAGCCAAGGGATATGTACAGACGATCATTGCGATATGTAATTGCTAAAGTGGCGTTCGAACTGATAAAAGTTTGAACGCCATTTTTTAATGGATTGGAATTTTGACGTTGGATTCGGATTGTTAGGGTATCCTTTATGGAAGGGAAGGGGAGAAGAATATTGTACGTTTGGGAAGGTGAAAAAGTCAGGCTTCGAGCAATTGTGCCTGATGACTGGGTGAGGTTTCATGAGAATGATCGAGATTCAGAAGGGGCACGATCATCAGATGCGATTTACTTTCCAAGATCGGAAGCCGGAACGAAAGCATGGGCTGAACAGCAATCCTTAATAGGAGCAGATGGAGATAACGTGATGCTTGCTATTGAAAATTTTGATGGAGAATTAGTCGGAAGCATTAGTGCGCATAGCTGTGATGCCCGTAACGGAACATTTAAATATGGAGTGGCTATTTTTCGCCCCTACTGGCGTAATGGTTACGCAGCGGATGCTGTAAAGATTTTACTTCGTTATTATTTCAATGAATTGCGTTATGTGAAGGCGACGGCCCATATATATGATTTCAATGAGGGCTCCATTAGCTTGCAGGAGCATCTTGGCTTCAAGCGTGAAGGCACTTTAAGAAGTATGGTCTTTACGAATGGGCAGCATCATGATGAATATATTTATGGTTTATTAAATAGTGAATTCAATAAAATATAAAAGATAATGAGTAAAAAATTGCCCTAAGCGGATTGCTTCCTGCCATCTGTTAGGGCAATTAATCTTTATATTAATCCAAGGCAAAAGCTATACAAAAGGAATAATTTTTCTTATTTATTCTGATTTGTAAACAATGGCAAATCTGATGATCATTTAAGAAGAATTGCTTGTCAAATAACTCGATTGCAAGCATACTTATAATGGTGAAAGTATTTATCCTCATTCGGCGGAAGTCGAGCGGATGTCCATGTTTTTAACTATTCTAAAAATATGGACACAACTTGAGATGGAAAGGCCTTATTACGTTTCAAAATCTGATCATGGCCTGACAAAATCTTCGGAACTTCACTAATCGAAAGGGTTGTGTTTAGATGTCAAAGTATATTTGGCTTGAAGAATTAAAAAATGTGATTAAAACAGGCGAACTGTTTGTAGATGAACCTTTAAATAAATATACAAAAACGAAATTAGGCGGTTCTGCGGATCTTCTAGTAATGCCCGGGACGATGGATGAAATGGAAGCTGCTGTAAAATATGCATATAAAAACGAAATACCTCTTCTTTTATTAGGAAACGGCTCCAATATGGTCGTAAGGGATGGCGGTGTGAGAGGCATTGTGCTTCATATGTCAAAGTTGGATACAATCGTCATTAACGGAACGCATGTCCATGCGGAAGCTGGTGCTCACATTATAGATGTTTCGCGCCAATCCGCAGCCGCGTGCCTAACAGGTTTTGAATTTGCGTGTGGCATTCCTGGATCAGTCGGTGGTGCGATGGCGATGAACGCCGGTGCCTATGGTGGAGAAATAAAGGATATTATCGTACAGGCAACTGTAATGGATAGGACCGGAAAAATCTTTGTTTTATCGAAAGATGAATTGGAATTGGGTTATCGTCAAAGCATCATTGCGAAAAATGGGTTATTCGTCCTTTCTGCAGATTTTAAGTTAGAGGAAGGAAATCAAAGCGAAATTGACGCAAAAGTGGCCGACTTAACATTCCAACGCGAATCGAAGCAGCCTCTTGAATACCCATCTGCAGGGAGTGTCTTTAAGCGTCCTGTCGGCTATTTTGCCGGCAAGCTGATTCAAGATAGCGGCTTGCAAGGAAAAGGATTTGGCGGCGCTGAAGTATCGGAAAAGCATGCAGGTTTCATTATTAATAAAAACAACGCAACGGCGTCTGATTATATCCAGACGATCGAAATGGTGAAAAAAGAAGTGAAAAATAGGTTTGATGTTGAGTTAGAACTTGAAGTGAAAATCGTTGGAGAAGAGCCGCAGTAATCGTGAAAGAAGTGCCCCGGTCGAAATACAGATCAGGGGCCTTTTTGCTTTTGAAAAAACATTTTAAATGCATTTCTCTTGGGAGATACTCGCCGTCATGTACAAACTCCTACCAAAACGTATATATGCTCGTGAACACGTATAATTGAGCCTACCGTGCATACCTCTGCCAGCGAACCAGCAAAAATAGGTTTTTTTTCTGTGAAAATAAGGATTGTTTTTGCGTGTTTGAAATAAGTATTTAAGTATGGGATGGGAGCGAAAGATAATACATTTATTTTTGCTGAGTCTGACTTTCGGTATGGAAATAGGAACGGAGAAAATGGAAATTGGCAAGGGTTTAGGAAACTTTTTTGGGCGAATTTCCAAAATACTACCTGCCCCTTGCTAATTTTCAAACGCCACACGAGAGCAGGCCCCCTTTTGCTTAGGGGCAAAGGGCAGTGTAATATAGCATTATTTAAACAGATTTTCTGTCGCACTCCAGTAGGCTATAATTTAGCTACAAATGTTTCTTCTAGACTTAAGAGTTGAATTGGGCACCATCTGCGATAGTCGGCCACTTCTCAATAACACGACCTTTACGCCCTACCACCGTTTCGGCGTGCAATAAAGATTGATAGACCGCTTCTTCTGTAGCCTCAATGACCGCTTCAAACATCGAGTTCATTACCGGATGATCGTCTCGCAAGCAGTCCATCGTCCGGACGGCAGAGTCGGATGAATGAAGTACGTTTTGGCTATTCGAAAAGGCGATCATGATGTCCCCGCTGCCGTTATGTACATGCGTGCCAGTCCTCCCGAGCCCGATTGCTGCCCGTTTGGAGAGTCTTTTCAACTGCCTTTCGTTAACTGGCGCATCCGTTGCAACAATAATAATGACGGAACCATCAGGCTTGTCAATGTCGGCTTCCTTTATGTTCGAAGCGTGAGAAGCATGCAAGCCGTTTTTGCGTAGCCATTCGTCAATTTTACATTCTTCTTTCCGTCCAAAATTCGTTAACGCCAACACGCCGACTGTGTACTGAACATCCTCATTATTGACGATGCGTGAAGAGGAGCCAATACCGCCTTTCCGATCGTAGCAGATCATCCCTTTGCCCGCGCCGACATCTCCCATCGTAAATGGTCCAGAGTGCGCTGACTGAATTGCTTTTATCGCATGTTCCGGCCTGACTCGCATGAGGCGCATTGAGTTTAAATAACTGTCATTGCATTCTCCAACGACGATATTTAGGGAACTTGTTGAATCGCCAATAGTTTCATTTTCATCCAACATATACTGGAGTGTTCCTTCCAAAACGGCCCCAACGCTAAATGTATTGGTCAACATAATTGGTGACTCGATCACACCTAACTCCTCAACTTGTACAAGACCTACTGTTTTGCCAAATCCATTCAGCACAAAATGGGCTGCTGTCACTTTCTCTTCAAATAAGTTTCTGCTGTGGGGCAAAATTGCTGTGACGCCTGTGCAGACACACTCATCACCTTCCTGTTCATATAAAGTGACATGGCCAACCTTTACCCCAGGCACATCAGTAATTAAATTCCATTTCCCTCTCTCCATAAAGCATCCACCTTTCATGAACCGTTTTCTTTACTATAGCAGTCTCTAGACAAATAAAAAATAAACATTCAAATAATTGTTTGATTATCCTTGCAATATTTTTACGTGGTACATATACTAAAGATAATCAAATGGACATTTGAATGAGGTGCGTTATGGATAAAGATATTTGTGATATTACGGTTGTGCATGAGGATGTTGTAAAAGAAGTTCAAGCGAAAATACCGGACGTTTCGGGCATGGTGCAAATCTTTAAAGCGTTAGCTGATGAAACGAGGCTAAAGATCGCTTATTCATTAACTTGTGAGGATGAAATGTGCGTTTGCGACATTGCGGCAGTCATCGGGTCATCGAATGCGACCGCTTCACATCATTTGCGCTATTTGCGTGAACACGGCCTTGCGAAATCGAAGCGTAAAGGAAAGATGGTTTATTACTCACTTGCGGATTCGCATGTCTACGATCTTGTTAAAATTGCTCATGATCATTCTGAGGAGGGTGAACAGTATGACGACGGCGAATAAAACGGAGTATCGGCTTGAAAACTTGAGTTGTGCCAATTGTGCAATGAAATTTGAGAATAACGTCAAAAATTTGCCGAAAGTAGTGGAGGCGAATGTTAACTTTGGCGCTTCCAAGTTGTCTTTCGTCGGTGATGCGACGATGGAGGAACTACAATCCGCTGGTGCCTTTGATGGCATAAAAGTCGTGCCTTTATCAAAAAAGGAACCTGAACAGAAGACACCATTCTTTAAACGAAAAGAAAATATCGTATCCCTGTTATCGTTCCTGTTTCTGATTGCAGGTGTCTTTTTCACATATAAAGCACAGCCGCTTCCGACTGTAGCGACTATATTGTACGCCACTGCAATCATAGTAGGCGGGGCGGGCATGTTTAAAACAGGCATTCAAAACTTATTCAAATTGGATTTTGACATGAAGACGCTCATGACGATTGCGATTATTGGCGCTGCAATAATCGGGGAATGGCAAGAAGGTGCTGTCGTCGTCTTTCTATTTGCGGTAAGCGAAGCTCTGGAAGCATATTCGATGAACAAAGCACGTCAATCAATCCGACAGCTAATGGATATTGCACCTTCATCCGCAATCGTCAAAAGAAATGACGAATTGGTTGAGCTGCGTACTGAGGATATTCGTATTGGTGATGTGCTCATCGTGAAACCGGGGCAAAAAATTGCGATGGATGGCGTCGTCTTATCAGGGCAGTCAACAGTGAACCAAGCGCCGATTACAGGAGAATCTGTTCCAGTCTTCAAGCAGAAAGACGATGAAGTTTTCGCAGGAACGTTAAATGAAGAAGGCGCATTGGAAGTAACTGTAACGAAACTGAGCGGAGACACAACGATCGCTAAAATCATCCACCTTGTAGAAGACGCACAAGCCGAAAAAGCGCCTTCGCAAAAATTTGTAGATAAATTCGCAAAATATTACACACCAGCCATTATTGCCATTGCTTTTTTAGTTGCTGTCATCCCTCCTTTATTCGGCGGTGAATGGCATGAATGGATTTACCAAGGACTTGCCGTTTTGGTAGTCGGTTGTCCATGTGCGCTCGTCATATCAACGCCTGTTGCAATCGTAACTTCAATCGGAAATGCCGCACGGAATGGTGTTTTAATTAAAGGCGGTGTGCATCTTGAAGAAATGGGAAGAATTCATGCGATCGCCTTTGATAAAACAGGTACATTGACGAAAGGCTATCCAGAAGTGACTGATTTTATCATTGAAGGAACAAAGAGAGAGCATACGTTGTCTGCCGTTGCTGCTGTCGAATCGATGTCACAGCATCCGCTCGCTAAAGCGATCGTCAAATATGCTAAAGAAATGGGCGCAAAGCGCAAGGTCGCTGAAAACTTCCAATCAGTTACCGGAAAAGGAGCCTACGCAGTAGTAGATGGGGAAGCAACGTATATCGGAAGCATTCAATGGGCATCTGAGCTTAGCAATATTCCGGCAGTCATGAAAGACAAAGCTGAAGATTTGCAAAAAGAAGGAAAATCCGTCATGGCAGTTGTTGTGGATGAAACCTTCCGTGGGCTTATCGCGGTTACGGATCCGTTAAGAGCGGAAAGCCTTGAAGTGATGAATCGCCTTAAGCAAGTTGGCATTCGTCATACGGTCATGCTAACAGGCGATAGCCAACATACTGCTGAGGCGATAGCAAAGCAAGCAGGCTTAACCGACGTGCGTGCAGGGCTCATGCCCGAGGATAAATTGACAGCGATCAAAGAAATGTCCGGCAAGTACGATAAAGTGGCGATGGTAGGGGACGGCATTAACGATGCTCCCGCTTTAGCGACTGCAAATGTTGGGATTGCTATGGGGGGAGCAGGAACAGACACTGCTCTTGAAACGGCAGACATCGCATTAATGGCAGACGACTTGCACCAATTGCCATATACAATGAAATTAAGCCGAAAAACATTGCGTATTATTAAAGAAAATATTATGTTTGCATTAGGCTTAAAAATTGTAGCACTGCTGTTGATTATTCCGGGATGGCTTACATTGTGGATCGCCATCTTTGCGGATATGGGGGCGACGTTACTAGTCGTATTAAATTCCATGCGACTCATCCGTATTCGTAAATAGTTTTCAGTAGGTGATTGGGGGAGAAGGCAATGCGTTTAAGAGAATGGACGATGGAAGAGCAAGAGCAGCTGATTCACTTTTTAACGACAAACACTTGGCCGTTTCATGGCAATGCTCATCCCGAACGAGATTTGATCGAAAAAACGATTGAAGAAGGCGGCTATGAGTCGGATGAAGTGAAGACATTTTGGGTGCAAACGGATGATGAGGAGATTGTCGGGATCGTAAAAATATATGATTTGCAAGATGAAATCCCGCTATTTGATTTGCGGATTGCAGATCGCTACCGTGGCTTCGGCTATGGACCTCAAGCGCTCCGTCTCATTACAGAGTTTGTTTTTGGACTTCCTGAAGAAAAGATTAGATTGGAAGGTCATACACGACAAGACAATTTGGCAATGAGAAAAACATTTGAACGTGCAGGCTTCGTCAAGGAAGCGCATTTACGGAAAGCATGGTTTTCTCCGAAAGAGAACTCGTATTATGACGCTGTCACATACGGCATGACGCGAGAAGACTTTTTAGCTGGCACGACGACGCCGGTTCATTGGGAAGATGAAGAGCATAAAACTCGAAAGAAAAAGAGGATTCCCGACTTCCCAAGTCAATTCGAGTCGGAAAGATTAATAATCCGAATGCCTGAAGTGGGAGATGCGTTGGATGTTTGGAATGCAATCCGCAATTCATTGCCGGCGCTTCGGAATTGGATGCCGTTTGCCCAGCAGCAGCCTGAGCTTCATGTGACGGAAGAGAATTTACGCGAGTCCATTGCGGATTTCATTACAAGGAAAGATTTACGATTGCATCTGTTTTCCAAGGAAACAGGAGAATTTGTAGGATCTACAGGTCTTCACCGAATTGATTGGTCTATTCCTAAATTCGAAATTGGCTATTGGGTCGATACGAAATTTGAAGGTAAAGGGTATATAACGGAAGCTGTTGAAAGATTGACGGCATTTGCCTTTGAAGAATTAGGAGCACGAAGAGTGGAAATCCGATGCGACGAAGAAAACGTGAGGAGCCGTGCTGTTGCGGAACGTGCAGGCTATGAGCTTGAAGGCGTATTGAAGCAGGATTCCTTATCAGCAGATGGTAGTTCTTTGAGGAACACTTGTATTTATGCGAAAATAAAATAGTATACAAAGTGAAAGGGTGCCCTACAGGTACCCTTTCACTTTGTATACAGCTATTTGGATAGGTTGTTCTAACAGAATAGCTCCTCTTTTTAGCCGAAAAATTTTGCCATGTCGAGGGATTCTGAGACGACTGCAATTGCCTAAATTGCTGCAAATAGGGAAGTAATATAACGAATTAAACCTTTCTTTGCTCACCTATCAACGGTTGCATGACTTGCGTTCTGTGGGTATCAGAATCAAACAAGATAGTAGTGTGCCCAATTATTGGTACTCTATCTTTAAAGCGATCGCCTTCCTGTTAATAATTGAATGACAAAAATAATGCCTGCAATAATTAATAGAAGGTGAATTAATCCGCCCCCGATTTTCATAATAAACCCAATTAACCAGAACGCTACTAATAAGACAATTATAAACCAAAGAACCTTACCCATTTTTTTCACCCCTTTGAAGTGGTATAGTAAATTTACCCGTTTGGAAAAGATGATAAACAGCCTTGGTCGACAGGGTTCAAGAAAGAATCGCAAGGGAATATACATACTGGAGGTGGAACTGTGGCAACACCAAGTATGGAGGACTATATTGAACAGATTTATTTACAGATTGAAGGAAAGGGAGAGGCGCGCGTATCCGATGTTGCGGAAGCGCTGTCAGTATTGCCTTCGTCCGTAACAAAGATGGCGCAACGGCTCGATCGTGAAGGATATCTCATTTATGAGCGTTACAGAGGCCTTGAACTAACGGAAAAAGGTTTGAAGTTCGGTAAGAAATTGTTGCGCAGACATGAGTTATTGGAACAATTTTTGCGTATTATCGGTGTAGAAGAACAAAATATTTATCAAGACGTCGAAGGAATCGAGCATCATTTAAGTTGGAACGCAATGGATCGGATTACAGATCTTGTTGAAGCAATGGAAGAAGATAAAGAATTTGTTCGTAATTTGAAAGAGCGTCAAGCAATTGCGGAAGAGGTAGATGAAAAATGACAGAACTAAAGCCGGGATATAATGTCCGACTAACAGTGGCAAGCAAAGAAGGCTCGAGATGGGTGTTGTCAGCAGGTGATCAAACAATTATGCTGAACGCCTCGGAAATTGAAGGAACATTGAATGAAGGCGACACGATAGAAGTATTTCTTTATATGAATCGACGCGGTGAATTGACAGCAACAGCAAATTTGCCGTCCGTTACATGCGATACATTCGGCTGGGGGCGGGTTATCCGCATCGATGAGAAAGAAGGTGCGTATGTAGATGTCGGCTCATCATTTGAAGTGCTCGTCAATAAGGCGGATTTGCCGAGAGTTAAAGCACTTTGGCCGAAAACGGACGATGAATTGTTCATGACATTGCGGACAGATTTAGGAGGCAATATCTTTGGCCGATTAGCGACCGAGGAACGAGTGTTGGAGCTGATCAATGAGGCCCCAGAAACGGTGTTTAACAAAACATTGACGGCAAGACCTTATCGACTATTGCCGGTTGGCTCCTTTCTATTAAGCATCCCTGACAACTATCGAATTTTTGTCCATCAGTCGGAACGACAACAAGAACCCCGTTTAGGACAGGCCGTTGACGTCCGCATTATCGAAGTGCATAAAGACGGCACATTAAACGGTTCTTTATTGCCACGGAAACAGGAACGTTTAGGCGATGATGCGGAAATGATACTCAATTATTTGACTGAAGTCGGCGGGAAAATGCCGTTTTGGGATAAGTCATCTCCTGATGAGATCAATGAAATGTTCGGTTTGAGCAAAGCGGCATTTAAAAGGGCTTTAGGGAAATTGATGAAAGAAGGAAAAATTGAGCAAAACGATGGCTGGACCTCTGTGAAATAAAAGCAATGGGGAACTTTTGTTACGTCATAACGTACTTATTTTATGACAAAGGAGGTAGAAACAATGAAACGGATTATAACATTTGTAATGATTTTTGCATTATGTATAGGGATGGTCATTCCGACTGCAGCAAAGGCAGATTCAGTAGTAGATGAAAAATTAGGTGTGCCGGTCGTCGTTTATGGAGCAAACTTGTCAGATGCTGAAAAGGAAAGCGTTCGAAAAAGCTTGAAAGTGGAGCAGGATGGCGAGTATGAAGAAATCATTGTAGATGGAAAAGATCTTGTGAAATATATTACGGACGGCAATGACAAGGCAAGAATGTATTCATCCGCCAAAATTACGAGGCAGGATAAAGGGAAAGGGCTTGTCATTTCAATCGTGACACCGGATCATATTACACAAGTGACTTCTGAAATGTATGCGACAGCGATGCTGACTGCAGGAATTGAAGATGCGATTGTAGAAGTGGCTGCACCGAAAGCGGTAACTGGCGAATCTGCGCTCATCGGTATTTACAAAGCGTATGAAGTATCCGGCGAGACATTGGATACAGAGCGGACAGATGTCGCAAATGATGAATTGAATTTGGCAACGAGGTTTTCAAAGAACTTGGATATCGACCAAGACAAAGTTGCTGAGTTATTAACGGAAATTAAGAAAACAATAGCCGAAAACAAACCGGCTACGAAAGAAGAAGTAGAGAAGATTGTAAACGATCAGCTGAAAAAACTGAATATCGAACTTAGTGATGCAGATCGTCAATTGTTAATTGACCTTATGGATCGGATTCGCAATTTGGACATTGATTTCAGTAAGCTCTCTGACCAACTATCTGATATGGCATCGAAAATTAAAGATAAAATCGGTGAAATTGACCCAGGGTTCTGGGAAAAAGTGAAACAGTTCTTCGCGGACCTTGCAGAGTCTGTGAAGTCATGGTTCAACTGAAGAGAATAAGATTTTGATATAATCTAAAAAAAGGAGGAGAGGTTTTCATGAACTTTGAATTTGTGGAATTAGGCGGCGACACTTTTGCGTTCCGCTATGAGCAGGATGGCAAGATGTTAGCGGAAATCACATGGACGCTTTTAGGGGATGTCATGGTGATGGATCATACTTTTGTATCCCAAGACTTGCGTGGCCAAGGGGTTGCTAAGAAACTATTGGACCGTGCTGCACAATACGCAAGGGAAAAAGGTTACAAAATGGAAGCTGTCTGCTCCTATGTCGTCACTGCTTTTGAACGATACAAGGAATATGATGATATTAAAGCATAAGAAAAAAGGGGCTGTCCAGAAAGTCAGTGAAAACTGATTTTCTGTGATAGTCCCTTTCTGGTTGGAGAATAAATGGGGAACCCCTGACAACCGTCGCTTTCCGTTC
>NZ_JBHTLT010000103.1:0-15713 GCF_042679045.1 Sporosarcina contaminans
CCACCTGTTCTATTTTAGGGACTTATTGGACAGCCCCTTTCATCTTGTTCCTTCTATTAACAATTCCCTATATAACCCTCGATTTTTTTTTCAATTTGCTGTTTAGAATAGCCTTGACGCAATATCATATTTTCAACTTACTAACATGCAAATAGACCGGTTCGTCCGTTCTCTTCTAATGGTTATAAGCTTATTCTCTCTCACTAATCGCCATTATGTCGATTCCTTTAAGCGCCTGTGCAGCAAGACGATCCGCTTCCATATTCGCTTTGCGCGCCACCAACTCATATTCCGGCCTGATGCCAAGAGCTTTCAGCTTTCCTACGATTCGATCCGCCCAAGAGTACAAATGCTGTTCAATCACAGGCCACTCTTCGCTTAAATGATTTATGACAACTCTTGAATCCCCTTTGAACATGACAGGAAGATGATGTACATT
Organism: Sporosarcina contaminans; assembly: GCF_042679045.1. Taxonomy (NCBI): domain Bacteria; kingdom Bacillati; phylum Bacillota; class Bacilli; order Caryophanales; family Caryophanaceae; genus Sporosarcina; species Sporosarcina contaminans. The sequence goes on from NZ_JBHTLT010000103.1 coordinate 440, forward strand.
CAAAAAATCTAACTCCTGCACAGCCAAATGGAGTGCTGCATATTCCGCTTCATTGTTTGACACCAATTCTGAAACCAATGCGTTTCTCCTCAAACGGTATGATTTCCCGTTTTGCTCATAATAGATGACGCATCCTAAGCCCGCAGTCTTTGACGATACATCAAACCCGCCGTCAAAATAAACAGTAATATTATGAGGCTCCGTATCAATTTCCTTCAAATAATTTTGCAATTCTTTCACTGTCCATGGAGTTCCGGCTTGATCGATGAATGTCACAGCTTTCAAACGCCCAGTCCTTTTTAAATCCTCCGCAATCATGACTGCTTGCACTGCTTCCATTTCATCTGAACGAAAAGTCGTTTCCAACGCCTTCGATGATTTATAAATCCATTCAAGTTTACCTTTCATGCTGCACCCTCCTCACCCTATCTTCTCTCACATAGTTACAAACATGCACTTTACTGGCTCGTTTATCTCTTTCCACATAAGGATCCCCTTCACACTACTTCTCTATGCTAAACTTTTGATAGTAGTTGAAAGGAGAGAGGACCGATGAAGTCAGTAATTTTTGATATGGACGGCACTTTATTTCAAACAGATACGATTTTAGAGCTTTCACTTCATGATGCATTTGAAAATCTTCGTTCTTTACATCAATGGAACGGGGCAACGCCAATTGAGGAATACCGAGAAATTATGGGCGTTCCATTGCCGAAAGTGTGGGAAGCTCTATTGCCAAATCATTCTCTATCAATAAGGGAACAAACAGATGCCTATTTTTTACAACGCTTAATTGAAAATATATATCATGGACGAGGTGCACTGTATCCGAACGTAAAGGAACTATTCGAATACCTTAAGGGAAATGGATGGTCCATCTTCATCGCCAGTAATGGTTTAACAGCCTATTTAGAAGCAATTGTAGACCATTATCATTTGGAGCAATGGGTAACAGAAACGTTTAGTATTGAGCAGATTGATACGTTAAATAAAGGGGATTTAGTGAAAACGATCATAGAGAAATACGGCATTACAAAAGGAGCTGTCGTAGGAGATCGCCTTTCTGATATTAACGCTGCAAAAGATAATGGCTTAATAGCGATCGGATGCCATTTTGACTTTGCAAAAGAAGTTGAACTAGCGCACGCTGACTATGTTATTAAGGACTTGTTGGAGCTAAAAACATTATTAAAGAAATCCAGAAGTAAGGGGATCCGGTCATGAAATTTTATATCGCTTCGTGTTTTGCAAACATCGAAAACGTCACCATGCTTTCCAATGCGCTAAAGTCAAAAGGGCATATCCATACATACGATTGGACAAAAAATGGTCGGGCATATTCCTTTGAGCTTCTTTCGAAAATTGGAGAAGAAGAAAAAATGGCGGTGAAAGACTCCGATTTTCTTGTACTTTTACTTCCGGCAGGAAAAGGAAGTCATATAGAGTTTGGAATGGCCTTATCGCTTGGAAAAAGAATTTATCTCTACTCGCCTACAAATGAACTATTCGATTTTGATAAAACAAGCACATTTTATCATGTAGAAGGTGTCGATAAGTTCGTTGGAACACTTGATTCCTTCCAGGAATACATAATTGAATGTGAAAAATGACATATTTTACGACAATCAAAAACCTAACATGCATACAGCATTTGCTTGTTTGCATGTTAGGTTTTTTCGTTCCTTTTAAAATTGATTAATAACCCATTTCTTTCAACACTCGCGATAGCGTGCGAAGCCGTTCGCCAATTAGCTCTCCATCGTCACTTAGCGCTTGGTTGAACAATTGGATATCTTCATCGATTCTTTCATTATCTGTACAAACAGATACTGTCATTGCATCTCCTTGTAGCCCGACTCTGTCAATGACTGGGTTTTCGGGATCATACAATTTTTCATGGCGATAAGCATCTTGAAAGTACAGCTTCGTTCTGCAAACCATAATGGCAAGATCTAATACCCGATGAAGGGGCAGTTCCTCCGATTGCCTCGACCATTTTCCTCCCGTATGTCTCCATACTTTCGCCGATACATCGACTTTTCCTCGATCATTCCACTGTGCTAATCCTAACGATATGCCTTTCGCATCCGTATCATAAGCATATCTTCCATCAACGTTTTCATAGTTCTCTGACACAATGACCGGCTTATGCTTTAAATTTGTAGGTATTTTCATTTGTATCGACCTTTCTTTTACTAAATTAGTAATTTAGTAAATTACTACGTAAATTTTATTGCTTAGTAATTGATTTGTCAATACGAAATAAAAATAAGCATTATGAGTAGTATTAATCTGCTATAGAGAACTAAAAAAACCCAAAACTCTCCATCAATTAGCAGAGCTGATGGAACTCCATTTTTGTTAACTCTCTGTAAACTTCGTTAAAATTCAGTAAAGAGTATTGACTATGCTATGCGTGTTTGGTACCTTTCATGTTTAAGCTTCCATTATTTCTAAAAATCTATTATGAAAGGAATAGAATGGTGGATACAGAAAATGATGCGAATAAACAAAAAGTAAGTACAATGAAAACGTTACTTGAAATATTCGTTGTTTCAACAAGGCTTGGTCTAACTTCTTTCGGGGGGCCAGTAGCACATTTAGGCTATTTCCATGAAGAGTATGTCCGCAGGAGAAAGTGGATGGATGAACAAGCATATGCAGACTTAGTTGCACTGTGCCAATTTTTACCCGGCCCTGCAAGCAGCCAGGTCGGTATTGGTATAGGGGTAATGCGTGCAGGTGCCATAGGAGGCATTTTAGCATTTATCGGTTTTACGTTTCCTTCCGTCATTGCGTTACTGTTTTTCGCTTCCTTTCTACATATTTTTGATGTAAGCAGAGCTGGTTGGTTACACGGTTTAAAGTTAGTAGCCGTAGCAATCGTTGCCCATGCCATAATGGGGATGGCAAAAAACTTAACACCTGATTTACAGCGTAGAACGATAGCAGTATTCGCAATGGTGTTCACTTTATTATTACAAACAACCTATACACAAATTGGTGTCATCTTACTGTCCGGTTTAATCGGCTACTTGATCTATCGGCAAGAAGAAACCGTTCAAGAGGATTTGAAGGCTGCTGTACGCTTCCCTCTTTCACGGAAATTCGCAACGATTTCTTTATGTTTGTTTTTCGGTTTACTTGTTGTTCTGCCTATCATAAAAGAGTTAACCGCATCCAACTATATTACGTTGTTTGATAGTTTCTATCGATCAGGGTCACTCGTATTTGGCGGTGGTCATGTTGTTTTGCCATTGTTAGAACGGGAATTTGTCCCGACTGGATGGTTAAGCGAGGAGCAATTTCTTGCAGGTTATGGTGCAACCCAGGCAGTACCCGGACCTCTCTTTACATTCGCTGCTTACATAGGGGCAGTTGCCTATGGCTGGCAAGGAGGTCTGATTGCAACGATTGCCGTTTTTTTACCTGCTATCTTGCTCGTTTTTGGAACGCTTCCTTTCTACGATGCTTTACGGCGCAATCCAAAAATAAAAAGCATTTTTATGGGGATCAACGCAGCTGTCGTCGGGATATTGATTGCAGCATTTTACAACCCGGTTTGGACAAGCTCTATATTTGCTCCTATTGATTTTGCCATAGCTTCTATTTTATTTTTCCTGCTTGCATATTGGAAGCTGCCGCCTTGGATAATCGTAATAGCTGGGGCAATGGGGGGCACTTTACAGTCATTATTTATGTAAGTCCCGACTACTCATTTCGATTTCAAATGCATTTAAAAACATCCTTCACCATTTCTCTGAAGGATGTTTTTATTATTTGACGTCTGGTAACCATTTTTTCATTCATACGATACCTTACGTATATTGCTCTCTTCTTTTTCAGTTTTACTCCTTGCCTTCCGTAAAAATTTGGAAGGTCACACCAAACTTATCTTTTACAATGCCGTAAGCAGGGCTGAAAAAAGTATCTTGCAATGGCATTTTTACATCGCCATCTTGTTGCAACGCTTCAAAAATAGCAGTTGATTGTGCAGCATCGTCTGTAGTAATGCAAATTGTAACTTGATCTCCTGCTTGCACGGTACTTCCCGGGAAGTTATCTGAAAACATCATACCCGTTTCTCCGACTTGAATCATTGCATGTGAAACAAGCCCTTTTGCTTCTTCTGGCAACGGAAATTCAGGGTTTTCTGGCATCTCACCAAAAGTTTGCTTAAAGAGCAGCTTTGCATTCAATGCTTTTTCATAAAACTCAATTGCCTCACTTGCATTTCCATTCATCATTAAATACGGCGTCAATCGTAATGACATTTCCAACAGCTCCTTCGTGATTCGTTTTTGATTGCATTTTCATGTCAACACTTTCACTTTGATGAAATCCGCTATTTGAAGTTGCATTTTCATTTTACTCTGCCGAACATACATTCGTCAACAAAAAGATAATAAAAGGTTTTTTACTGTAACGAAGCATGGTTAGTATACTTTTAAAAGGTTAAAGAAATGAAGTATGAAACTGTGACGAGTATGTGGAACCCGTTTTAACCATTACAGCTTCGGCAATAATACTTGCAAATAAACACGGCATCTTCAATAAAATTCTAAACGAACTGTTTCAAATTAGAATTGAAATTGTATAAAGCTCCTTGAAGGGAACATCCTTTTCTCAGCTATGCCCCAACCGCTTACAAGACATTCCTGTAAGTTTAAACTGAAAAAAAGCTTATTCTTCTACTTTCAATAACACTTTCCCTTTATAACTGCGGCTTTCGATCAATTGATGTGCCGCTGCTGCTTCGCTCAACTCAAAAACTTTGGCGATCGGCAGAGATACTTGATTGGCATCAAAAAGTTGAATGACTTTTTCTGCAATAGGCTTGATTCTTGCAGGATCATGCTTTCTCGTTGTTCCTAAACTAAATCCTTTTATATTTCTGCAGCTACTATGTACATCACTTGTTTTTATGGTTCCAACCTTCCCGCTACTATTGCCGAATTGGACGAGTGTTCCAAACAAAGCAAGACATTGTAGACTTTTTCCTGTCACCTCCCCAGCAACAGAGTCAAAAATAATATTCGCACCTTTATCGTTTGTATGGATGAAAACTTGTTCCACAAATGTTTCATACGTGCAAACAATATCAGCTCCCAAGCCTTTCACATAATCCGCTTTCTCCAAATTGCCTACTGTTCCAATTACCCTTTGAACACCAAATAGCTTTGATAATTGTATAAGCATCGAACCAACTCCGCCAGCAGCACTATGGATGACTATCGTATCTGTTTTTCTGATTTGTCCGATTTCATGCAAAAGCAAATAAGAAAGTATAGAAACGGTCGGTATAGCAGCTGCCCGTTCAAATGAAAGGCTGTCGGGTATTTTGAAAATTAATTGTTCATTTGCGACAACATATTGGGCATAGGAACCCTCTTTTGGAAAGGCAATGACACGATCTCCCACCGAAAATCGTGAATCTGTTCCCGCTTCAACAATTGTTCCTGCCATATCTAAACCTAAGATAAGCGGAAAATTCCCTTTTCCTTTATCTCCGTTCCGCGCTTTAATATCGGCATAATTAACACTCGCATACGCAACTTGAATTAAGCATTCCCCCTCCCCTATAGTCGGCATTTCAACATCCGAATACAAAAGAACATTTGCATTGCCATATTCATGTTGGACAATCGCCTTCATCCCGCATCTTCCTTTCCCGCATTTACTTTCACTTTACCACTCATCCATTTATAAAGAAAATTGCTTTCAATTATAAAACTCAATAAGTTCTTCCAAACTCTTAGATGCAACCGTTTTAACCTACTTCTCGTAAGTAAGAGGGATAGATGCTTTTTTCATTCCCTTTTACACCTAAATATGGATGACTGTCACCTACGTAATTTGACTATACTGTCGTTCGAGGAGTGAGGTTATGTATAAATTGCTATCCCATAATGATTTGGATGGGGTTGGATGTGGTGTTTTAGCGAAGATTGCATTCGGAAAGAATGTCAAAGTGCGCTATAACTCCATCTCTACACTTGATCGAGAAGTAGAATGGTTTTTAGAGAATGAAGATAAAGAAACATTTTTGTTTATTACAGATTTATCGGTGAATGAGGATAATGAGAAAAGGATTGATCAGTTTTATCAAAATGGCGGAAAGGTGCAATTGCTTGATCATCATAAGACAGCGTTGCACTTCAATCAATATGACTGGGGACATGTCGTAGTAGAGGACGATGAAGGACATTTAACTTCAGCAACTTCCCTTTTTTATGACTATCTTATTAGTAGACAACTCATGGAACCGTCAAAACCTGTTGCTGAATTTGTTGAACTCGTCAGGCAGTATGACACTTGGGAATGGGAGAAAAATGATAATCATCATGCACAACGGCTAAATGCGCTCTTTTTTCTGCTGACAATTGAAGAGTTTGAAGAAAAAATGATCCATCGGCTTACGTCTGTTGAACATTTTGATTTCGACGAGTTTGAAAAGAAAATCTTAGATATGGAAGAGGATAAAATCGAACGGTATATTCGGCGGAAAAGACGTGAACTCGTCCAGACGCAGGCAGGCGGCTATTTTGCCGGAATCGTATATGCAGAATCCTACCATTCAGAGCTTGGCAATGAACTTGGAAAAGAATATCCGCATCTTGATTATATTGCAATCCTCAATATTGGTGGAAAGCGGATCGGCTTCCGGACCGTCCATGATCATATTGATGTATCTGAAGTTGCTGGACAATTTGGTGGGGGAGGACATGCCAAAGCATCTGGTTGTTCATTAAACGAGGAAGCCTTTAAGCTGTTTGTAACGGACACATTCCACTTAGAGCCTTTAAAGGAAGATGCACGGCGAAACCGTTATAATTTGAAGCGATCTGCATTCGGAACGCTGTATGAAAATCGAATGGAGCAACATTTTTTCCTATATCCAGCAAACGATCAGGTTTGGGAAGTTACTGAAAATAACATGAAAATCGAAAAAACTTTTAAAAGCTTTGAAGAAGGTGAAAGTTATCTTAAAAGAACCTATGAAGCATGGCTCGTTCGGGACGATGTTTTCGTCAATTATTTAATGGAGCAAATAAAGGCTTTAAAGGAAACAAACGGATAGGACAAATTCGAAAAGTGCCAGCCAATTGGTATGTGGCACTTTTTTCTGTTAAAATAAGGATTTTTTATGCTTCATTTAAAAGTTGTTATGCGTCTTTTGGGCAATGTTTGCGATTTTTTAATGGATTATGCGTCGTTGACGGTCGTTATGCGTTGGATGGATGTGATTATGAGTTGTTGTATGATTATATGCGTGTTTAAAGTAAGTTTTCATGACCCGGTTAAAAGAGAGATCCTGAATGTTTTATTACGTCTTATTGATCCGAAACCATCCTTTATACGTAAACCAAGCGATCATTGCAATCCCAATAATGAGCATCACGGCAAGAACGATTGGATAGCCGTACCGTAAATGAAGTTCAGGCATACGATCGAAATTCATCCCGTATACACCTGCGATAAACGTCAATGGAATAAAGATAGAGGAAATGATCGTCAACGTCATCATAACACTATTCATTTGGTTAGAATTGATGGACAGTTGGCTATCCCGGATATCGGAAGTCAACTGTCGATTCGATTCAATCATTTCACTTAATCGAATGAGATGATCGTAAATATCCGAAAAATACATTTGTTCATGAGGAATGAAACTTAACCTTTTCGACTCTAACATCCTGTACAGCAGTTCTCTCATCGGGAAAATGGTCCTTCGCAATCGCAATAAATCGCCGCGCACTTCAAAGACATAATCCATAGATAATTGAACAGTAGTCGGCGATAATTTCTCCTCGATTTCATCCAGATGGTCTTCGATATTATAAAGGATTGGAAAGTATTGATCGACAATTTGATCTAAGATTTCATACGTGACATGAACATGCCCCCGCTCCCATTTATTTGAAGTTTGCATAATCATTTCTCTTGCCTTATCGATTTCCTGTAAATGCGTGTAATGGAAGGAGACGACAAAATGATCGCCTAAAAAAAGATTCAATTCTTCTGCATTCAAATCTTCATGGCAAATAGAATGCAATGAAAAGAAGGTATAGCCTTCGTAATGATCCAATTTGGGACGCTGTATACGCTCAAAACAATCTTCCAATGAAAGCGGATGGAAGTTAAATAAAGAATAAAGCAATTCCGCCTCTTCCGCGTCAGGTTGATCGAAATCAACCCAATACCATTGCCAAGCGATCTCGAAAATTTCATCTATCGGAAAGTCGTAAATAAATTCATCTTCCTTCGTGAGCCCCATAGTTCGAATCATGTGTCACACCCTCCCATTAAACTGCTCGTATTCACCACTCCTATGAAGTATCATATCCATTTTCCATTCACATACTACATTTTGCCGTAAGAAGGCGAATATCGACATGTAAAATGGGAGGTTTGCTATGGAAAGCCAACGTGCACGTCAAATCGTATCGTCGCCGGATGAGATTGAGGTAAGCTATAATGGAGTTTCTGTGTGGATTGATAAAATTCATGATGATGACCGAACTGCGACTGTCCATCTTCGCCAGGCTATGGAGGAAAGATCAGAAGTTGCAATTTCGGAATTGAAGGAGCACTAATGACGTTTGAAGCTGTCCAGAAATTTTCCGGACAGCTTCAACTCTTTATCGTTATAAATTTTATTCTATGATACTTCATGGGGAGTCAATTTTATCATGCGTTTCCCCCTTCAGAAGCTTGTCCGTTCCTTGCCTAACGGAATGACAAGTGGAGTATGGGAAACCGGGTCCTCGATGACGATACATTTCAAACCAAACACTTCCTCCACTAATTGTGCTGTAACAACTTCCTTTGGATTGCCTTGTGCGATAATACGCCCTTCTTTCATAGCAATGATATGAGTTGCATACCTCGCTGCATGGTTTAAATCATGCAATACAGCAACAATTGTATTTCCTTGCTCATTCAAGTCTGTAAATAATTCAAGTAACTCAATTTGATGGGCAATATCAAGATATGTTGTTGGTTCGTCAAGCAATAGCAATGGCGTTTGCTGGGCAAGCACCATTGCAACCCAAACCCGCTGTCTCTGGCCGCCTGAAAGCTCATCTACGAAACGATGTGATAGCTCAATCGTATTTGTCAGCTCCATTGCATCTAAAACTGCTTTTTCATCGTCATCATTCCATTGTCTCATCAAACTCTGGTGGGGGAAACGCCCATGAGCGATTAAGTTCGCTACTGTAATGCCTTCAGGAGCTGTTGAAGTTTGTGGAAGCAAGCCAAGTTTACGCGCGACTTCCTTAGATTTATATATGGCAATTTTCTTACCATCTAAAAGCACTTCACCTTTTGAAGGCTTAATCAATTTAGACAAAGTACGAAGCAATGTCGATTTTCCACATGCATTCGGACCGACAATCGCTGTAAAGGAGCCGTGAGGAATTTTGACAGATAAGTTTTCAGATATTATCCGATCATCGTATTTTATCGTAATATTTTCTGTCCATAGACGAGTATCTATCGTTGGATTATTCTCGCCTATATTTGCTGAATTGGGCAGTGTCATACATTTTCAACTTCTTTCAAACAGGATTTCGTTTATCGCGTTGTTCGTGCTTGATGGAATAATAACCAAATTAAATATACTCCACCTACTGATAACGTCACGACCCCAACTGGAAAAATGTTGCCTGTCACAATGCGCTGTGCCGTAACGTCTGCTCCTAATAAAAGAAAAGCCCCCATTGCCGCAGTCGGGAATAAACTTTCTGTAGATTTCGTAAGCCGGATTGCGATTTGCGGAGCAACGAGTGCAACGAAACTAATCGGACCCATGACCGCTGTTGGTGCGGCTGTCAATGCGACCGCTATAACGATGAGCAAAACTTGATCTTTCTCCATTCGGACACCGTGAGATTTAGCAGCATCTTCTCCTAATTGCATTTCACGCATCGTCCGATTCATAATCCATGCAGCTATGAGCAATAAAATGACCACTATCATCGGTAAAATTGCTTGCTCAAAGCTTATGCCATTTAACGATCCTACTCCCCATGCCGCTGCAGTAAGTGCGACTTCTGCATCGCTTTTTAACAGCAACATTGAATTCAAGCTCCCTAACATTGCTGAAATCGCAATGCCGACAATTATGAGTCGAAATCCTTGAGTACCTTTTCTAAAGGCAAACAAATAAATAATGATAGCCGTTGTAAAACCACCAGTTAACGCCCCTGCTGCAACCCCTATGTACGTTGTTGATCCTGCGACGAGCATGGCGACTAACGCTCCGGTGTAAGAGCCCGATGTGAAACCGATAATATCAGGGGACCCTAATGGATTTCGTGTAATCGATTGAAAGATTGCTCCGCTTATAGCTAACCCCGCACCAAAAATAATAGCAGACAATATACGCGGCAGGCGCCATTCTACTACAACAGTATGCGTCATCCCAGTCGCCTGACCAAATAATGCCGAAAAAACTTCTTGGACGCTTAGCTGCATAGTTCCTGCCATTAAAGCAAATAGCGCAACAGCTATTGTTAAGAAAACTATAATTGCTGTAACGATTAAACTTTTGACATCAATGCGCAGATTTAGCGGTCTAAGCCGCACATAGCGTCTGCCAAAATTAATAGGGCGAATCATTTATATGCCTTCCTCCTTTCAAACCGATACCGCAAGACATGTCATCATTATAATCCGCTTACTTTTTTTCTCCGAACGAGCACTAATAATATCGGCGCACCGATGAATCCCGTTATGATTCCGACAGGAACCTCTGCAGGTGCCAAGATGACCCTCCCAATGATATCGGACAGAATGAGCAATATTGGCGCTGCTATAAGAGAATACAAAAAGATCCAAGGCTGATCGGGTCCGATGAACCATCGCACGATATGCGGCACCATCAGTCCAATAAAACCGATAGGCCCAGCCAAAGCAGTTGCCCCGCCAGCTAAAAAAGTAATAGCGAGTAAACTAATCGTTCGGATTACTCCTACATTTACTCCTAAAGATGAAGCACGGTCATCACCATAAGCGATCGCATTTAACGATGGCGCCGCTACAAAGGATAGCAGCACTCCAATGATCAGAATCGGCAATACAGACCAAAGATCATCCAAGCTTCTCTTTGCTAAAGTTCCCAAGTTCCAATTGAGCATTCGTGTAAAAGCTCCGCTATTCATGATCGTCAAGGCAGTAGTAAATCCACTTAAAGCAGCTCCAATCGCTACTCCCGCAAGTGTGATTTGCACAGGCGTCGGTGGTTTTTTACCGGCTCCTCCGCTAATGACATAGACTGCAATTGTTGCAATCAATGCACCAACAAGAGCAAACCATAAATAACTGGACATCGTTGTGACTGAAAATACTCCAACCGCCAATGCAACAGCAAAAGCAGCCCCAGCATTCACACCAAGAATGCCGGGGTCAGCCAAAGGATTCCGCGTTAACGCTTGAATTAACGCACCCGCCAGTCCAAATGCCGGACCGACAGCAAGAGCAATCACAGTTCGCGGAATACGGGAATTTTGAACGATCGCATGATCATAGCGATCTGTCGGGGCAAACAGTGCTTCCCAAACAGCTTCAATTGGTAACGGTTTTGCACCGATCATTAGGCTAAAAAACGCCGTTGCAGCCAACAATATGAGTAATATGATGAAGCCTATAATACGTCGCAGCCTTGTAGCGGCAATTGTGTTTTTAGGATTTTTTTCATTTGGCCGCTTTCCCACAATCAATTTGCTCACTCCCCGCCTTTTAACACTTCCTTAAGCTTCGGTGTCAGATTATCAATCGTCCAAAGTAAAGCTGGCACGGTTCCCATTGAAAATGCATTTGCAGTATCAGCATCAAGAATTATTGATCTCCCGTCAGCAACGGAAGAAACCTTTTGGAACAATTTATTGTTTGCAATCTCTTTCGGATCAACCCAAATCGGCATAATAACAGTCAAATCCGCATCTAACAACTGTAGCTGCTCATCGGCAACTTTAATGTAAAAATTGCCTTGATCAAGCGCTTCGATTTCATCCTTCGTTTTAAAGCCTAAGTTGGTAGCAAAATCAACACGTGCATCGCCTTTTATATATGCACCGAACCCATTGGCGTCATATGCACCGACAACGATTGTCTTGTCAGCAAATTCGGGATTTTCTGCTGACGCTTTTTCAAATGCTGTCTCTACTTCTTTCAGTAGTTCTTCCCCTTTTTCCACTTTTCCAAGTGCTTTTGCAATCATTCGAACTTGATCTTCCATAGAAGTTAAATAGCTATCTCCACCTTCGGGAACGCCAACTGTGGTCGCAATTTCCGAAAGACGTTTATACCGTTCTTCATCACCCGATGATTTCACATCAAGAATTAAGTCCGGTTTCAATGCAGCAATTTGCTCATAATCCAATTCCATTGTACCAATCATCGTTGGCGAGTTCTTATAAGCATCTTTTAACCAAGGTCCGACGCCGTCTCCTCCAAGTGCAAGCCAGTCACTTGCTCCAACAGGCTCCACCCCAAGACTCAGCGCAGTCTCTGCATCTCCCCAACCAAGAGCTACAACCCGCTTTGGCTGCTCAGTAATCATTACTTCTCCAAATTTTGTATCAATTACGGTCTCATGTTCCTCATTATTCGCTTTATTCGTATCATCCGTCTGTTCTTCTTGTTTTGACGAGCATCCGACTAGCATGAATATTAGGACTGCTGTCATTAACACTGCTATTCGTTTTAATATTCCAAGACGCTTATTCATTTATGACTACTCCTTTTATTATGATCTGTTCTGCGCATGTGAAAATATGTCTTTTTTTACATCCTAACTAAAATTTTGAAGCCTCACTGTCTTCCTTTCATAATATAAAGATCCCCTTTTTTATTTAGTACAATTCAAGCAAAGTAGTAATAAGTTAATTGAGGATGATTCTCATTATCATTTTTACTATAATTGATGCTTCATTTGCTGTCAATCGGAATTGTAAGCAAAGAGGATTGCATAGAAACCTATTTTCCCCATTACGTAGAAGCTGCAAATTTTCAATTCTCCACGCAATAGAAAAAGCTGTACAGAGAACTATTGAAACCAAATTCTCTAAACAGCTTCGTTTTTTTATTTCGCTATTATAATATCCACTCCAAGTGACTTGATGGGATCCATTTTGTCCTGTGGCGTTTCTTCATCCGTAATAATTATATTCAACTTTTCAACAGGATACATTCTACTAAACATATCAGTTCCAAACTTTGAATGCTCCACTAGGGCCACAATCTTATTAGAGTTGTCATAAATCGTCCTATGGAAAAGCGCTACTTCTGGAGTTGCTGTACTTAATCCTTTTTCTGATAGGCCGCCAGCAGTCGCAAAACATACATCAAATGTAAAATGGCGTGCAAACTCCTTGGCAATTGCATCCGTAATATTGCCTGAATTTTTCACGTAACCACCGATGAGGTAGGTTTGAATATTTTCTATTCCTCGCAAATGGTACGCTATTTCTACGGAATTGGTCACAACTGTATATTGTATATCACGCGGTAAATACTTCATCATAACATAATGAGTCGATGCACCGCCGATAAATACCGTTTCCCCTTCTTGAATATACGTAATTGCTTCTTTTGCAATCGCATTCTGATACTGATTGCCATCACCATAGCGAATAGAAGGCGGTTGAGGCATCGCCCTTACATGGCTAATTGGAATTGCTCCCCCATGCGTCCTCTTCAGTAGCCCCTGCTCTTCCATAATCGACAAATCACGGCGAATCGAATCAATCGACAATGCAAACTCTTCTGCAAGATTCTTCGCTAATACACGACCTTCTCGCTCAAGCAATTCCAATATTTTTCCCCTTCGCTCTTCTGTAAACATTTTACCCTTCCTCCCTATATTTTTTATGTTTGCTGTTTTTCCTGTTTATTTACGTTTCATCTCCTTTTCCATTCGGTTATATTCCTATGATTGCGTTTTTATTCTGTTTTGTCAACTGCAATATTCTTTTTTATTCATGTTTTTGCCGTTTTATTCAAAAATAAAAGCCTCTACTATTTACGGTAGAGGCTCCGAGCATAGAGCGAATCGATTATTTTGATCGTTTAAACACTTTGAAAGCGTATAGTTTCACGCTTCTTCTCTGCAAGTCGAATGCTTTCTTTCAAATAATCGGGTGCATTCGGGTGATTAAATACTTGCTGAGCTGTCATCCAACTTACCGCTTCCACTTCATCGGTACTTTTAACCTTTGCGATTCCTGATTCATATTCACATAGAAATACAACATCAACGACATGCTCTCCTGTATCTGCCACGAATGATGTACTATGAATATATTGTAAACGCTCCTTCACTTTTACATCCACTTCTTCAAAAATTTCACGTATGACCGTTCTTTCCAATATATTTGATGAATTGCCTTCAAGCTCAACTTTTCCTCCGACAAGAGAAAGCAAACCACCCGCATGTTCCTCTTGTTTGCTACGTTCAATAATTAGCCATTGATCATCTCTGCATATAGCACCCTCTACATTGACTATAAACATCCTCCACAGCCCCCTAAAAAATAATTATTCTAATCAAAATCGTAAATAGACCAGTTTGTTGACAAACGCTCGCATACTGCGTTGAGGCCAGCAGGACACTGGTCATACAGCCGTTGCCACAGGACGTGACGTTCTTAGGTTGCCTTACTTGGCAAGCGTTTTCAAGCTAAGATAGGCAAACAGCGATCCGATCTCCTACCTAAAACTTTAAAAAGACAGTAATACAAACGGCTACTTGTACAAACTATAGAAGATTATTAAGAATATTATATACTATAAACTTTTTGATTCCACTCAGGGAGGTGTGCGCAATGATCAGGGGGAGAAAAGGTTTTTGCCTATTTCCAGGCTACAACTGGTGCGGTCCTAAGTGCAGCGGCCCAGGTGCACCTATAAATGACGTAGATGCCGCTTGCAGAGCGCATGACATTTGTTATGCTACTGGCAGGAATCGGTGCGAATGCGATCGGGAATTTCTACGAGCTCTCCATTCCAAAATCGATCCATTTACAGAAAAGGGAAGAAATGCTCGATTGATGTACAGATATATGAAAATGCAAAGCTTCTTTCGATGCAAGTTTTAAATGTACCGAGAGAAACATATAAGAAAAAACCAAGACATTCAACGGGTTTAAATCGTCGATGTCTTGGGGCTGTCCAGAAAGTCAGTGTAAACTGATTTTCTGTGATAGTCCCTTTCTGGTTGGAGAATAAATGGGGAACCCCTGACAACCGTCGCTTTCCGTTCCAGGCG
>NZ_JBHTLT010000104.1:0-16589 GCF_042679045.1 Sporosarcina contaminans
TGGAACGGAAAGCGACGGTTGTCAGGGGTTCCCCATTTATTCTCCAACCAGAAAGGGACTATCACAGAAAATCAGTTTTCACTGACTTTCTGGACAGCCCCTTCAGCTTGTTGACAAACGCCCGCATACTGCGAATCGAACAGCGAAGGGTTCGATTTGCCGTATTTCTGCGTTCTTTGCAGAAATTAAGGCACCTTTACTTAAGCATAATTAAGTTGCCTTTCCTTCGCTCGCCCCCTCATGAACCTTACGTTCGATTCGGGTCTTCGCTCAAATTCGCGCGGGCTCCCACGAAGTGAGTCATGCAACTGATGCCAATCGAACGGCGAAGGGTTCAATTTGCCGTATTTCTGCGCTCTTAGCAAAAATTAAGGCACCTCTAGGACGTGGCATTCTTAGGTTGTGCCTTCCTTGACAAGCGTTTTCAAGCCAAGCTGGGCAAACACAATGCTCATGACTACAAACCTTTTATTCATTGTTACATATTCAATTTTTCATGTAGTTTCGCGTTTTCCTCAGGCGTGAAGGCGCGAGAGCGAGTTAAAAACCGTTTCCCCTCGACACCTTCAAGCGAGAACATGCCTCCCCTTCCTTCTACAACATCAATAATCAATTGGGTATGCTTCCAATAATCGTACTGATTTTTGTGCATGTAAAACGGTGTATCCCCGATGTACCCTAACAGAACGTCCTGATCTCCAACAATCAAGTCACCTTGCTGGTAACACATCGGAGAGGACCCGTCGCAGCATCCTCCTGATTGATGGAACATAAGCGGTCCATGTTTGCCTTTTAATAATTCGATCAATTCTAATGCAGCGTCCGTAGCAAGAACGCGTTCCGGCATTCACATGCCCCCTTTCCAAATTAATATTCAATCATTGTTAAGTGGATATTGATCATTAAAAGAATCCTAACTTATCTTCACTATAGCTAACGAGCATATTTTTCGTCTGCTGATAATGAGCAAGCATTTGTAGATGGTTTTCTCGCCCAATGCCTGACGCTTTGTATCCACCAAATGCAGCATGTGCTGGGTAAGCATGGTAGCAATTTGTCCATACACGACCCGCTTCAATGCCTCGGCCAAAACGATAGGCAGTGTTCATGTCGCGCGTCCAGACACCTGCACCTAAGCCGTACAATGTATCATTCGCAATTTCCATTGCCTCTTCCTTCGTTTTGAATGTCGTCACAGATACAACCGGTCCGAAAATTTCCTCCTGGAAAATTCTCATCTTATTATTTCCTTTAAAGACCGTCGGCTTTATATAATACCCTTCTGCCAAATCGCCTTCCATCTCGTTCTTTTCTCCACCGATCAAGCACTCTGCGCCTTCCTGCTTGCCGATGTCAAGGTACGACAAGATTTTTTCCATTTGCTCTGTTGACGCTTGTGCACCCATCATCACAGTCGGGTCAAGTGGATTGCCCGTTTTAATTGCCTTCACTCGCTCAATGGCACGCTCCATGAACTTCTCATAAATCGACTCCTGAATGAGTGCACGCGAAGGGCATGTACAAACCTCTCCTTGGTTAAGCGCGAACAGCACAAAGCCTTCAATTGCCTTATCAAGGAAAGCATCATCCTCCGCCATAACATCCTCAAAGAAAATGTTCGGTGACTTACCTCCCAATTCAAGCGTTACAGGAATCAAATTTTGGGATGCATATTGCATAATGAGGCGACCTGTCGTCGTTTCTCCTGTAAATGCAATCTTTCCAATTCTTGGGCTAGACGCAAGAGGCTTGCCTGCCTCGAGGCCGAAGCCGTTTACAATATTCACAACGCCAGCGGGAAGAAGATCCTCAATCAACTCCATTAAAACAAGAATCGAAGCTGGTGTCTGTTCAGCAGGTTTTAAGACGACACAGTTCCCTGCCGCCAAAGCGGGAGCTAATTTCCATACAGCCATCAATAATGGGAAATTCCACGGAATGATTTGTCCTACTACTCCTATAGGCTCATGGAAATGGTACGCTACAGTCGACTGATCGATCTGGCTAACCCCGCCTTCTTGAGAACGGATTGCAGAAGCAAAATATCTGAAATGGTCGATCGCCAGTGGCAAATCCGCGTTTAACGTTTCACGGATCGCTTTTCCATTTTCCCACGTCTCAGCGACGGCTAACATTTCCAAGTTCTGTTCCATCCGGTCAGCAATTTTCAAAAGAATATTTGCACGATCCGTAACAGACGTCTTGCCCCAAGCATCTTTCGCCGCATGTGCTGCATCCAACGCTAACTCGATATCTTCGGCTGTCGAACGTGCTACTTGTGTAAACACCTTGCCCGTTACAGGAGTCGGGTTGTCAAAGTATTGTCCGTTTACAGGTGCAGTCCATTTTCCACCGATATAGTTATCGTATCGTTCTTTGAAATTCACCTTTGCCCCTTCAGTATTCGGAAATGCATAAACGTGTTGCTCTACAGCTTGTACCATTTTTCCATTCCTCCCTATTCATTGATTGCTATTGTAAGTGCAAAATTCATTGCACACAAAGCCATTGTCGCAGTCCATCTTGTATGCGCTTACAAATCAATAAAGAAATGAAACGATCGTCGCTAACCTAATCTGCCACCTATTCTATCTGACTATAAAAATTATTTCAAGTTGAATGATTATTTCGCTGTACAAAAAATTTTTCTCGACATTTTTTTCATTATTGTTCATGTCTCGGTAATAATTTGTTAACAATCTCCTTTTACAATGAAGACAAATCAGTTCGAAAAGGGGTTTTATTCATGGATAAATCATTTGGCAAACGCCTCTTATCAACAGTCGGTGCAGGTGTTATCGGTTCAGCTTTAACACTCGGAGTCGTGGCGAATACCGACATTTTACAACAGCCAAAACAAGAAATCGCTTCTTCTCATTCTAATGAATCAAGCACATCTACAAATGTTGTGCAAACTGTTTCAAATCCGACAAACTCATTGTCTGACATGGTAGAATCGGCTTCTAAAGCGATTGTCGGCATCTCAAATTACAAAAATACAGGCAATCGCTTTGCTGGTGAATCTGCACTGCAAGAATACGGCACTGGATCTGGCGTTGTCTACAAAATTGAAGGTGATTCCGCATATATCGTAACGAATAATCACGTTATCGAAGGAGCAGGCAAAATTGAAGTAACAACATCTGAAGGTGAAAAAGCGGAAGCGGAACTTGTCGGCAAAGATGCACTCACAGACCTCGCTGTATTGAAAATAAATAAGAAATACGCTCCTATCGCATTGGAATTTGGCGATTCGGATCAATTGCGAGCAGGCGATCCAGTCGTAGCAATCGGTAATCCGTTAAGCCTCGATTTCTCAGGTACAGTTACACAAGGCATTATCAGTGCTCCATCACGTTCCATCGATGTGAAAACATCAGCGGGCAATTGGAAAATGGACGTCATCCAAACAGATGCAGCCATCAACCCCGGTAATAGCGGTGGTGCATTGCTTAATATGGAAGGTAAAGTAATTGGCATAAACAGCTTGAAAATTGCCGAAAGCGGAGTAGAAGGTCTCGGTTTCGCAATTCCGAGCAATGAAGTATTGCCTTTAATACAACAAATGACAGAAAAAGGGGAAATTGAAAGACCATATATTGGTGTCGGCTTGGCAGATTTGGCGGAAGTACCATATATGTATGTTGAAGGGCTGCCTGAAGAAGTGGAGGGCGGAGTTTTGGTAGCAAGTGTAGACCCTGCTTCCACAGCCGCTAAGGCGGGCTTGAAAGAGTATGATGTCATTACCGCCATCAACGGCAAAAAAATCAAAAATAGCGTTGAATTGCGCAAAATCCTTTACACAGAACTATCCATAGGCGACAAAGCAAAACTTACAGTTTATACAAACAACAAAAAAAGGACCGTTGAATTGACATTGACAAGCAACATAGAATGATAGCGAAGAAGTCTGCAGCGATTGAAGTTGCAGACTTTTTTAGGATGCCTTTTACTTTCATGAGCGCTAGTATTTTTGGAGACTGCGCCAGTAAGCAGGTGTCTTGAAAATACTAACCGCCTCAGTTCCACCATCCTATAAACTTCTGTATAATTTTATTCACAATCATAACTCGCAAAGGGGGTTAGCCCGTGAGAATTCTTGTAATTGAAGATAATGAAAGCGTCTCTTCTATGATTGAGCTATTCTTTGACAAGGAGAAAATCGAAGGGCATTTTGAAATGGATGGCTTAAAGGGGTATGAACGTGCACGGACAGAGCCATTCGATTGTGTCATTATAGACTGGATGCTTCCAGGAATGGACGGCGTCAATATTTGCCGGAAGCTTCGCCAAGATAAGATAGACGTTCCAATTATTATGCTCACCGCAAAAGATAGCGAATCCGATCAAGTGTTAGGACTCGAAATGGGTGCAGACGATTACGTAACAAAACCGTTCAGTCCGTTGACGCTGATGGCTCGCATAAAAGCAGTGACACGCCGCTATGCGTCTCATAAAGAAGGTAAAATCGATGCTGATGTACTAAAAACCGAACATTTTACCATTAATCGGTCGACGCGTGAAGTACAGTTAAATGGTCAATTCGTGACAAATTTGACGCCAAAAGAATTTGATTTGCTTCTGTTTTTCGTTCAGCATCCGAAGCAAGTTTTTTCTCGCGAGCAATTATTGGACCGGGTATGGGGTTACGATTTTTATGGTGATGACCGGACTGTCGACGTCCATATTAAGCGACTGCGTACAAAGGTATCCACTGAGGAACAGTCATTTTTCCATACAGTTTGGGGCATCGGCTACCGCTTCGACGATACATCCGGTGATAAGCAATGAGGGTCAAATATTTTTATCAACAATTATTCAGCCATATTAGCGTCATCGTCATTGCATTTCTCATACTCAGTTTGATGTTTTCCCATTTCATCGAACAATTTGTCTATAATAATAAAACCGAGGAATTGGCTAATTACGGAAAAGCCCTATTACGCGATATTGACCAAGAACAAGGCAGTTCGCGAACTTTATTGAAATCATACGGCCATGTATTAGAAGGCCGCGATATTCAGTATAGTTTGTTCGATGAAAAATCAGCGATTATTTATTCAACTGGCTTAAAAACTCCCCTCATTGAACTAAATGCAGAGGAATGGGCGGAGTTGCAAAGCGGCAAAGCGATTTACGTCAAGCAAGAGTACAAACGGTTCGGGCAAGCTGTGACATACGTCCTCCTCCCTTATTTTCATTACAACCAATTTGTCGGCGGTGTTTTGCTAACATCCCCTATTAAAGGATCACGGGAAGCTATTTCTCAGCTGAATCAATTCCTTATTTACACGACGATAATTGCTGTATCAATCGCATTGCTTATAAGCGGTATATTATCGACACTCCACGGCAGGCGGCTTAAGCGTCTTCGGGCGGCGACCGCAAATGTCGCAAAAGGCGATTATTCCGTTCGAATAAAAGCTGCAAATTTCGATGAAATTGGAGAGTTAGCGAACGACTTCAATAGCATGGTTGAAAAATTGGAAGCATCTGCCGAGGAAATTGAAAGTCTCGAAAACAGACGCCGTCAATTTATGGCAGACGTTTCCCATGAATTGAGGACGCCGCTCACAACGATTCGAGGCATTATAGAAGGCTTGCGCAACGACATGATATCAGAATCGGAAAAAGAGCGTGGATTGCAGTTGGCAAGCAACGAGACAATGCGCCTGATTCGCCTCGTCAATGAAAATCTTGATTATGAAAAAATCCGCTCCAACCAAATAACACTCGTCAAACAAGACATTCAGCTTCGCGAATTAATGGAAATCATACAAGACCAATTGCATGACGCCGCTGCCGATCACGGCAACCAAGTGATCGTTGACGTACAAGAAAATACAATGGTTTACGCCGATTACGACAGGCTTACACAAATATTGATCAACATTACGAAAAACAGCATTCAATTTACAGAAAATGGTTTCATTCGGTTGACGGGGAACCAAACGGATAATGGTACAATTATAGAAATTGAGGATACAGGAATCGGCATGGATCCCGATATCATTGAAAAGATTTGGGGCCGCTTCTACAAAGCAATTGATTCCCGTACGACAAACCCATATGGTGAATTCGGGCTTGGCTTGTCGATCGTCAAACAACTCGTCACCCTTCACGGCGGCACTATAACTGTTGATAGTGTAATAGATGAGGGAACAACATTTTCCATATGGTTGCCGAAAGGATTATGAGAGAATAAAACTATTTTTCAGACTGTAGACAAAGCATCATTTCCTTTGTCTACGGTCTTTTTTAAAGCCAGTAGTCATAATATAGATTTTTGCCGCCTACCTTTGCTTGAGCTCACCACGTGAAAAACAGTCTAAGTGAGTGCCGTCCGCAGTCCCGTCATTTCTATAGCTAATCATTATTATTGATTACCTCAATATGGAAAGCTACGGTTTTAGGTGGATTGGACTCTCTAATATAATCACAATAAACACGTACTTTTTGGTTTAACTGAAGCTGTCTAAAATTAATTCCTTTCTCGAAATCCTTACTTTTCGAAACTTTAATACTACGATTATCATAACCTTTTACATATCCTGAAACGATTCCTACATTACTAATAGGCTCTTCCGCCAACCAAATAGAATGATTTCTTTTTGAAACTACATAACCTTCTATAACCATAGAGTCATCAGGAAGCTCCGCTAAATCAAATGATCTACTTTTTTGAGGAATCATTGTGTTAAGGACCACAAACGATACTAAAAGAAGTGAACAAAGTAATAGTATTCTTTTATATTGTGGAGTCTTAACCAACTTAATACCTCCTACTCTTTTGGATGCATATCATCTATTTACTATTCGAGCTTAATTCACGAACTCCTTCGACTGCAAATACTTTTCTCCAAGATTTGTAATTGTCGTGCCGCCCCTGCCTTGCCGTGCGTTTACAAGCCCTAACTCCTGTAAAACTTCTAATCGCAATCTAATTTGCTGTTCAGACAATATAATCTCACGCTCTTCCAGTAGCTTTTCAGTTTCAATCGCCCATATGTTTTAAACTGTGACTTTCCTAATAAATACTTAAGATTTCAATGCTTTCTTGCAAGAAGTCATGCTCCTCAATTTTATTGTTAATGTTCATAATTTCTTCTTTAGAAATATCTACATCATCCATTTTAGTATTCATTTCTTGAATTTCCGGCTCTGCTAACAATACTTGTGATTTCATATACCGATATACCATTTGTTCATGGGTAAATCTGAAGCGGCATGCTCTATTTTCAAAAACGAGGTGCCGCTTCTATATCGATTAAACATGCTCTTACCTGCTATTAATAGATCACATTTCTTGCACTCTACTGTCTACCTCTACTTACGAATCAAATATACAACCCCATCCATCTCCATCAATTCAAAAACAGGTTGATCTTTTTTATACAGTACTGTTGCATATTCAGAAGGATCATCATTTTGTTCAATATAAAAACCAAATCCATTGTTCTCCGGATAGCCGTATACATAACAAACAACTTCATCGTCTTTCATGAATACAATCTGGTTCATGCCTTCACTTACCGTTTCACTAATGTCAGGGTCCCATTCGTAGCCAACTATTGCATAGATTTCATCTTTCGGTGCATAGGGTGCGAAAGAATACATGCGATCCCATTCGAACGGTGTAATTTTGGAGAGTTCGACTTGGCCTGTTTGTGCTTCGAGAACGGCCTCTTTCAACTCGATTCGGTTTATTTCCCATATCTCTTTTCGGAATGAATGATACGCAATCAGCACGAGGGCGACTATACAAACTATAGAGATAATAGCTTTCTTCATCGATCATGCCCCCTTTTTGAAATGGGACGCTATTTCTATTAAGAGGTTCATTGTGTTAAAATTCTAAGAAACATTGAAAATTATTGAGGTGAATTTATGAATTTAGTCGCTTGGACGATCATTGCCTGTGAAATTGGTTTTTGGGTCGTCATCATTGCCGGCCTTATAACAAGATATATATTTAATAGAAAGCGGCTTGGCCTATTCTTCCTTGCCCTTACACCAGTGATTGACTTGCTATTGTTAGTTGTGACGGCAGCCGATTTATATAACGGAGCAATCGCTACGCAAGTTCATGCACTTGCAGCGATTTACTTAGGTGTTTCGATTGCTTTTGGGAAGAGTATGATACGCTGGGCAGACGAGCGCTTCCTTTATTACATCAAAAAAGCAGGGCCAAAACCTGTTAAACGAACAGGATGGGATCACGCCCGCCATTCGTTAAAGGGCTCTTTTCAACATGTTTTAGCCTTCATAATTGGTGGCGCTTTTTTAGTCGTCATGATTTATTTAATCAATGACCCATCAAAAACAGAAGCCTTATCCGACATGTTAAAGCTTTGGACGCTTATTCTTGGCATCGACTTTATCATCTCCATCTCCTATTTCATTTGGCCACGGCCGGCGAAATAATAACATAAAGCACCTCAGATACACATAATTGCTTATTGCGTTTACACTCATAAACTTTCATGTAAACGTTTAAACACAAGATAATACGCAATAATCTTTAGAAACAAAGTACGATCGACTTCTAATTCAGCTTAAAACATCAAAAAACCGGCAAAAATCGCCGGTTTTCTACTCTTTTTTTATTTTAAGCTTCCAAATGCTTCAACGCTTCTGCCACTTTTACAGTACGCTTCGCCTGATGCTTCACTGCAGCCTCGACATCTTCAATCATTTTTCCGTCTTGCCCAACCGTTACACTTGTACCATACGGGTTGCCGCCCGCTCCGAATAATGCAGCGTCTGTATAACCAGGCGCTGCAACAACTGCGCCCCAATGGTACATCGTCGTATACAATGAAAGGATCGTCGCTTCTTGGCCGCCGTGCGGGTTTTGTGCGGATGACATAGCACTTACCGCTTTATTGGCAAGCTTTCCTTGCGCCCAAAGTCCGCCTGTTGTATCAAGGAAGTTTTTCATTTGGCCAGGCATATTTCCGAAACGTGTTGGTACACTGAAAATGATTGCATCTGCCCACTCAAGATCTTCTGGTTTTACTTCAGGCACATCTTTCGTCGCTTCTACATGCGCTTTCCATGCAGGATTCGAATCAATTGCTGCTTGCGGAGCCGTTTCAGGCGCTTTTAAAACGCGCACTTCAGAACCCGCTTCCTTCGCCGCTTCCGCAGCCCATTGTGATAGTTGATAATTTGTACCGCCCGAGCTGTAATAAACGATTGCTGTTTTTGTCATTTTACAAATCTCCTTATGATTTAAGATTTCCTTCGTACCAATCTTTCGCTGCTTCCACTTCCGTCCGCGACAGCGAATGACCATTCAATTCCCAATGGACATCTGCATTCGCACCAGACGATACAAGCAGTTCCTGCAATTCTTCCGTTTCGCTCACCGGGCAAATCGGATCATTTTTACCCGCAGTAATAAATACCGGAACGGTCGATAAGTCCGGTAAATCGATTCCGCGTCTCGGCACCATCGGATGATGCAAAATAGCACCTGCCAATGAGTCTGCATAATGGAACAGTAAACTTGCTGCAATATTGGCTCCATTTGAATACCCGATCGCAACGATTGACGAACGATCAAAGCCATATTGCCCCGCTGCCTCATCCAAAAACGCGTGCAATTCTTTCGTTCGGTAGATCAGATCTTCCTCATCGAAAATACCTTCTGCCAAGCGTCGGAAAAAGCGTGGCATGCCGTTTTCTAATACATTCCCTCTAACGCTTAATATGCCCGCATCCGGGTCGATTAATTCACCAAGTCCCAATAGATCCTGCTCGGTGCCTCCTGTACCGTGTAGCAATAGCAATGTACGATTCGACTGCCCACTAGCCTTTTTGTAAATATGCTTCATAACCACTCTCCCTTTCCTTTCACTTCCCCCTTCTACAAAAGATGACACCGATTCGATGCCATTTCCCTTTAGGGATCGTGTCCTATTAGTTGAATACTGCAATCAATAACCATTTTCCACTTTATTCTTCATAATTCAATTACCTTGAATTCGAGATAATTCTATCATCGTTCTTTAGCTATGTCAAAAGAGTAGTTTAACAACATTACTCAAAATTAGAGCAGCGCCAGTAATGACAGGCGATAACATTGGATAAAAAAGCAATCCCTCTACTTCTTACTTGCATCACGGGCTGCCACTCCTCCTCGCCTCTCGCAATATATAATTCATGGTGAGGAGCGGGATCGAAACGTCCATATAAATCAAACATCCCGTTACGATGAAAAGTCGCATTTACTTTATAATCCATGTCAGGTGCAGTAGTAAGCGGATTTCCTACAGCATGAGTCAACAAAAAACCCGATTCTCCCCTTTGACGATCAATCCTTTTCAATTGAATGCCTTCCAATGATGCAGTTGCCTGCTTTCTAAATATCTTACGACGACTATAAGCCATTGAAGGGCCAATTTTTTTAGAGAATACTAGGGGATCTCTTGCCAAATCATAAGCCAACTCAACATCAACTCTTGTCCGAAACGTTTCACCATTCGGATCAAAACTTCGATGGTCACCCTTAAAAAAATGATTCAACGACAATGGATTCGGGTTTTTCACCCATTGATCAGCAAGAAATGTCGTATAGCGAAACTTCCATCGCTCGATTTTTTTGCGTGACAAACGTTCATTCATAGGCAGCAGCAAATGATCAAGCCTTCCAATCCACTTGATATTTGTAAATGTCTCACGCCCCGAAGATTGCTGTCGCACCGGATTTAACCTATCAAACATTGAAGACAGAAGAGTTTTTGTTACATTCAACTTCTCTTTTGAATCTCGAATGGTCCTCGTACATCGAATGGTGTAAACGTAAGTTGAATCGTTCTTAATGTCACGATCTATAAAACGATTCGTCTTCACCCGACCTTTCAGCTTTCCGTCCCTATAAATTTCATACTCATGTATTCCATATATATGCTCCCAAGATAAAGCAATTTGAGTTTTCGCTACAATAGTCGTCAAAACGAGTGACTGTAAAGGATGATCGGAATTCTTTTCGTAATGAAAAGCTGACGTCTGCATGACAATGACGTCAATCACTTCATTGCGCACGACCCTTTCAATCATATATTCATGAAATTTCCCGCGAATGAATTGATCGTCTTGGAATTCTGGCACTGTCCCTTCGTACAAATGCTGTCCATCCTTATACACATTGTAAAAACCTCCAACATCATTCCATAAAAATGAAAGCAATTCTTGCTCATGCTTCACTTCTTTTATTTCAAATAGCATTGCCTCCGCCTCCTTTTATAAGTTTGAATCATATATCTGTCTCCTAAACGTCCTATAAGTTAAACCTTCCTCGTTTTGCAGACGCAAAAACACCCTTAGGCAACTACTTGCCTAAGGGCGAGATTCATCATGTTAGCTCTTTTATTTTCTTGTTTAACTCATGAAACTGAGCATCCAACTTTGCATAGGAAGGATCGCCGGGTTTTAAAAGACTTAGTTTCCCTAACACCGCCTGCAGCTCCGTTTCAAGCCGCAAACGTTCTTCAACACGTTGCTCTTGCCTTTGTGGAGCACTTTTACGCTCTACCCATTCACGATAGGTGAGCGGCAGCTTTCGGACAGTGTTATTTTCAAACAAAAGTAATTGATCGGCTAATCGTTCAGCGAAATATCGATCATGCGAAGCAAACAATATAGTACCTTCAAATGTCGCCAACGTCTTTTCCAGCTGTTCACGCGACGGCAAATCCAAATGGTTCGTCGGTTCGTCCAGCAGCAATACGTCCGTTTCCTCAGCAATGAACTGCATAAGCTTCACCTTAACCCGCTCTCCATGGCTAAGCTCTCCGATCGGCAAATGCCAGTGCGCTTCGGTAAAGCCTAAATTTGTCAACTGAGTACGAATCAACCCTTGCTCCTCATACGTATTTGTTCGAAAATATTCTGCTAACGTCACATCTTCCGGCAAATCCAATGCAGCCTGGCTCATATAACCGACCTTCATTCCTTCCGATAGCCAAAGATAACCATCAAATGATTCCTCTCCCATCATCATTTTAAACAACGTCGATTTCCCGGACCCATTCGGACCAATAAGAGCTATCCGCTCACCAGTTTGGACTGTAAAGGACACGTTATGAAAGATTTCTTTTTTTCCATATGTTTTCTTAAGTTGTTTCAATTCCAGTACACGGTTTCCTTTTTTCCGATTCTCCTTCAAAGAAAAAGAAACGGTTATTTCCTCTTCCGGCTTCTCGATACGGCTCTTTTCAAGCTCCGCCTCCAATCGCGTTCGTTTCGAGCGGATTTGCACATCTTTTTTCTTTGCTTTCATCCGAAAATATTCTTTTCCGCCTAGCTGGCCTTCTCCTTTCCTTCGCGATTCATTATGCGCTTTTGCTGACCATTGCGAAAGCTCATCGATTTGCGCTTCCACTTTTGCAATCTTTCTCTGCTGCTGTTCGTACTGATGAAGCTGGATGTCCCGATCAAACTCTTTCTTCTGGCGGTAAGCTGTATAATTTCCTTCATATACAGTCAGTTTGCCATGCTCAATTTCAAATACGAAATCCGCAGTACGATCGATAAAATGTCGATCATGGGATACGATCAAATAAGTCGCTTTTCCTTCATTCAACACTCGGATCAGCTCATCTAAACTTTCCTGATCCAAATGATTCGTCGGTTCATCCAATAAAACAACTTGGCTACTATAAGATAGGGCGGCGGATAACCTCATTTTCATCCGCTCTCCACCACTCGCATACGAGTAATCGACATGCTTTGGCACTTTCCATTTCGAGTGAAACAGGAGGGTATCTTTTGATGATAAGTTGGCATCCCCTTCTACCGCCTGCTCTTGTTTAAAATAAGTAATGTTTGGCCGCTTACCGATCCAATCGATTGAACCGGATGTTGGCGTTAATTCCCCCGCCAAAAGCGACAAAAACGTAGATTTTCCAGCGCCATTCGCCCCGACAATTGCAATCGTCGCTCCTACTGGCAAATCTGCAGTCAACCGATCTAAAATGACGGTTTCACCAATTGAATAGCTTAACTCCCGAAACTTTCCTAATAGCATAACAACGCCTCCTAAAGAAGGGCATAAAAAAACCCTCCGTCATTTACGGAAGGATCGGTCTATCTACTTACTCCACTTTCAATTCCCTCAAACCAATTACGCTATTCGTAATTGTGTTATGGATTTTCAAGCATGCTCAAATAAGCTATATTGAAAATCGATAACAACGTGGACGAATTAACAGACGTTTAAACCTACCCCTGGAAGGTCTTCATCAGGGGTATATCTGCTTATAATTCCCCCCTAAAAAGGGTATGGCATCCGTTCAGCTGAGGAAATGACGTAAAAATGGACAGACCAATCCTGTGTTCCGTTCGAATAAAAATATTCTTATCTCGGAAAACATAGATCACTTATCCATCGTCCACCCGTCATTCCTTTCCTCATATAGTCCGATTATTTTATCATAATTCGGCGCAATCATCAAGAAGATTCTGCTATTTCAGTTTGACGCAGTTTCCCATATCTACTGTCTCACTGGCAAAACAAATGTAATTTGTTCCAAGCCCGGTAAAAAACCTAAATCATAATAGAGTGACTCAGCAGCATTTCCAACGGTTACAAATAAGCGAACAACTTCATGCTGTTCTTTTAACATTGTAAGCGACTTCTTCAATAAATTATTTGCTATCCCATTGCCCCGATAGTCAGGGTCCACTGCAACGTTTGC
Organism: Sporosarcina contaminans; assembly: GCF_042679045.1. Lineage (NCBI taxonomy): Bacteria > Bacillati > Bacillota > Bacilli > Caryophanales > Caryophanaceae > Sporosarcina > Sporosarcina contaminans. The sequence continues at coordinate 13,704 of NZ_JBHTLT010000104.1, forward strand.
TATTAAAGGAAGGTCCTCCCACATTGAAACCAAACAAACACCTACCATTTTTCCTTTCCCTTTATCAAAGACCACGCTTGAGGATTTACGTAATAATTCATCGTTGGTGTGTTCAAAGTAAAACTCCAAATCCGCCCTCTGTTGTTCAATTGTGTTCATGACCGGCATCCCAATACAATCCACTCCAGAATAGGCATTGAAGGAAAGCAAAGCTATTTCTTCTAAATGATCTACTTTAAGTGGTTCAATTACAATCCCATCAGGTAACTTACATAGCTGCAATCTTTCAGTAGGCCGAATCATAATACGTCTTTTTTCAACAGGTTTGAAACCTAATCGCAAAAAATACTCTTCCTGGTACGGCAATATTCCTATCACTTCAATCGGTTCGTCTTTATTAGATACTTTCATTAAATATCTTTTCAACACGCCCACTACACGATGCATATCCGTAAATGGGGGTTCCAAATATAAAGCCCAAAGCAAATTTGGTTCAACACAGACACCACCAATACGTTTTCCTTCATGAATTAGCCAATAGCAAGGGATGCCGTCTTCAAATATTGCTATTCGCCGTTCCCAAGTTTGTCTAAAAAAAACATTCTCCCGATAAGTCGTATAATGTATAGCAAAGTCTCTTGTTGGAGCTTTCATTAGGCTTAATCCACTATCCAATTGTTCCATCATTACATTTCCCCCAACTTTAAAGCATTCTTTTCTACTATTTGCTCACCTTGAGAAGTTTTCACAATAACATCAAAACTATGGCTGAATGGATGCATGAAAACCTCATATTGAATTCGTCGTTGTTCATGGGATGCTTTCAAATAATTGATGTCAAGTCCTCTTTCCTTCACATCACGGGCTGATCTTCTGAGAAATTCTGTTTCTTCGTCTGTATAAAAATATAGCTTCAGATCAAATAAATTAGGATCAATAAAAGCAACGCTCATTCCTTCTATAATGGTCACCCTACTGTTCGAAGAAAGTAAAACACTTTCTGCATAATGTGTGTCGATCGAAAAGAGGTCCAAACCGTTTCTAACCATACGGACATCTCTTTCTAAAGAAGGCAAATGATGTGCGGAGGGATGGCAAGCAGTCATTTTATAGCGGTAATTTTTACTATAATACGTATAATTGATCATTGTGTTCCTCCGAACTTCTGAACTAACGATATATGGATCTGTGTTCATATAGTTCACATCACTCAGTTGCTTAATCAACTCCTTGGCAAATGTTGTTTTTCCAGCAGCTCCATGACCCGAAATTCCAATGATGATCCTTTGATCCGATTGGCTAATCCAATGGTTAATTTCTTTCACTATCTTCTCCATCGTTCTTTCCCCTTCATTGCAATATCAAGAAATGAGTCGTTTCAGAAGCCGAGTCATCGAAAGTGAAACCGCAAGCCCGATAGAATGCATCCGCTTTTGAAGAATCCGTTCTTACTGTGATTTCTGTAAAATGCTTTTTTGCATGTTCAACGATCGATTGAAGCAATAATGTGCCTACACCTTCCCTTCGAGCATCTTCCGCGACATAAAACCTACGAAGCCGTCCTACGCCGCTTGTCGTGTCAAACGGGGATTGATTGATGCCCCCGATAGCAATGATCGAACCTGCATCATTCTTCACACAAAATAACCCTTCCCCAGGTCGGTTAAATAAGTTGGACTCATCTTTGATTTCATTCACAAGTCGGGCGACAAAACGATAGCCCTCCTTTTCACTTTCTTGGACGAGCCTTTCTAAATCCAAAGAATACAGATCTTCCACTTTTTCCACGTAGTACTCCATATATACGCCTCCCCATACTCACCTTTCCTATCCATTCAACAATTTTTATAGAAAACCTGCCTGAAGCATCATTTAAACTATTATCTTTGCTGCAAAAGCTTGTGAAACAATAAAAACACCATCTTACATTACAGACGGTGTTCCTTCTTCTTTCCAAATGCGCTCTACTGTTGAGCCGGAATCTGTTATGTACACACGGTAGACATCTGGATTCGTCAGTGATTGCCACTCAGAAAACCCAATTGTCTCATCATAGCATCTGAGCAACAGCGTCATTAAGTTACCGTGTGTAATGATAGCCACTTTTGAACCATCCGGCAATTCGTCAACAACATTACAAACCCTATCCGTTGCCTCTTGCGATGATTCACCACCTTCATACTTCAGCTCGAAATCCAAAAACGTATCTTCTAATTTCAACAGCCAATCTTCAAATTCCCGGGAACTTAATGTACGTTCGGCGAGGCGGCTATCCTCTTCATAATGAATCCCTTTCTTTTCGGCAATCGGTTCGGCAGTCATACGCGCCCTGACAAATGGGCTTGTAATGATCCGATCCACCTCCATATCTTCAAAAAAACTTGCCAATTTCTCTGCCTGCATAACCCCTTCAGCAGTCAAATCCGCATGAGGCGACTGCCCTTCCGCTGAGCAATGTCGAACTATATATATAATCTTTTCCAATTTTACACACCTCCATCTATACTTTTCCCTACTGCCAAAGTTCAAAAACATCGTATAAGTAAATCTATTATAGACATCTTACCGATGAGAGGAGGAGTTTGTAAATGAAAGATTCAAAAAAATTCACTGAAGCTGGAACTGATATTGAAGAAGTGAAAAGGCAGAACGCTCAATCCGGCTTGTCGTATTATGAAGTGAAAGAGTTAATTGCTCGAACTGGCGGTAAAGGAACTGCAATGTATAGTGACACTGACCCAGAGCAAATAAAGAAAAATATCAAAGGAAATGAATAAAAAGGGGGGCTGTCCAGAAAGTCAGTGAAAACTGATTTTCTGTGATAGTCCCTTTCTGGTTGGAGAATAAATGGGGAACCCCTGACAACCGTCGCTTTCCGTTCCAGGC
>NZ_JBHTLT010000105.1:0-16634 GCF_042679045.1 Sporosarcina contaminans
CCACCTGTTCTATTTTAGGGACTTATTGGACAGCCCCTATTATTAAAGTCTTAAAAACAGCCAACGGACATAAGATGGTAGAAAAATAAAAGGGCGTTGAATCATGACAAGAGTATTCCTCTTTCTAATCAGTTACGGAATTATTGTCGTTACTGTATCCAATATGATTCTCTACTTAAATTATTTATCGTTAGGCTATACATATCAACAAATATTCATGTACATTTTGCAAACTGCTGATTTTGCACTTTTTGTCATGGCGGTGATCGTGCTGAACCTTACCGTCTTCTTCCGATTCCCATCGCTGCCTCCATTTTCTTAAGTGTCGCAGAGGCAATGGCGTTCGCTTTTTCAGCTCCTAAATCAAGATAGTCATCCAATTTTGGAGAATGCAGCAATTCGTTGTATCGATCTTGTAATGGGGACAAGTGGCCGATCACTGTTTCGGCAACGCCTGCTTTAAATGCACCGTAGCCTAAACCTTCGTATTTTGCTTCCAAGTCTGCAATTGCAACGCCGCTTAATGCCGATTCAATCGTCAACAAGTTAGAGACACCAGGTTTTTCAGCAATGTCAAATTTTACAATGCCATCTGAGTCTGTTACGGCACTTTTTATTTTTTTCTCAATTTGCTTTGGCTCATCTAAAAGGGAAATTGTACCTTTTTTATTTGGATCTGATTTGCTCATTTTTTTCAATGGATCCTGTAATGATTTAATGCGAGCTCCGTTTTTCGGAATACGCACTTCAGGAATCGTCAACACATCACCGTACCGTTTATTGAACCGTTCAGCTAAATCACGAGTGAGCTCAACATGCTGCTTTTGGTCTTCACCAACTGGCACAATGTCCGTATTGTAAATGAGAATATCCGCAGCCATTAACGGAGGATATGTTAAAAGACCAGCAGATACGCCTTCTTTGCCTGCAGATTTATCCTTGAACTGCGTCATCCGTTCAAGCTCACCGATATAAGAAAGGCATTGCATCATCCATCCGGCCTGTACGTGGGCAGGCACTTCCGATTGGATAAATAAAACGGATTTTTCGGGATCGATGCCACTGGCGATATAGATTGCAGCTAATGAACGAATCGTTTTTGACAATTCATCTGGATCCTGCTGAACGGTAATCGCATGTTGATCGACGATACAAAAACGGCAGTCGTATTCATGTTGAAGTTCTGTAAATTGCTTGAAAGCACCGATGTAATTCCCTAATGTAACTGTACCGGTAGGCTGTACACCTGAAAAAATTGTTTTCATTAAAAATTCCTCCTCAATATTCCTTGAAAATAAAAAAACACCAATCATCCCTAAAATAAGGGACGACTGATGTAGATCAACCGTGGTACCACCCGAATCAGCCTTCATAAGGCCACTCCACTTCCCTTAACGCGGGTAACGTGATGAGCTACTATGGAATGTTTTGCATCCATTTCGCAAATCAAGCTCAGGAACCCAATTCCTCATGCCGTCATACCTGTTCTCACCAACCACAGGCTCTCTGAATGACTGTCACATTCGTACTATTTCCGTCATAGCTTTTCGAATCGTAAGTTGTCGCAATTATACTATAGGGATCTGTTAAATGCAACAGTGAAATTTGTTATAGAACTTTCGGTGTTTATAGACAAGAAGTGACGGGAATAGACAACTTTAACCTATGGAAAGCTGTGTAAGTTTGATAGAATAATTGAATTGAAAGGATGTTTTCTATGAAAAAAACAGCATTGCTCAGTCGCTTTCTACTGTTAGCTGCTATCGCTTTTCCTTTAAGTGCTCACGCAGCAAATGAGAAAAAAGTAGACGACTTTGCAGAACGTACATATGCTTTTGAGCAATTGGATACTCAGTTACTACATAGTTCATCGCTTTATCGGTATGATTCGGGTCTTGCTTTTCAGTATCCAGATGCAGTAAGGGGAATCTATGTTACAGGTCATTCAGCTGGAGGGGCAAAATTTGAAAAGCTATTACATTTAATTGAGTCAACAGAGTTGAATGCAATGGTCATTGATATAAAAGACGACTTAGGTAACATTACATACAAGCCTACAGAAGATTCCCCGCTCTTTGAATTGGGCATTGGAAAGCCGTATATAAAAGATCCGCGTCAAATGTTAGAGACAATGGAAGAGAAAGAAGTATATCCAATTGCCCGTATTGTCGTCTTCAAAGATAGTGTATTGGCAGAACAGCGCCCTGATCTATCTTTTATGGATGGAAATGAAGTATGGGCAAATGGACGGGGAGAATCATTTGTCAATCCGTTCTTGAAAGAGGTATGGGATCATAATGTCGATATTGCAATTGAGGCCGCGAAGATGGGCTTCAAAGAAATTCAATTCGATTATGTAAGATTTCCTGAAGGATTTGAAAAACGTCATGAAGTATTGAACTATTCAATGGGAGAGTATAAGGATTCCGATTTGGATCCTGTTCAAAGAAGGGTAGAGGCTGTTACAGATTTTGTGGCATACGCTCGTGAGAAGCTAAAACCTTACGATGTTGATGTATCTGTCGATATATTTGGCTATTCAGCAACTCTGCCTGAAGCACCTGGCATCGGGCAAAACTTTTCGAAAATCTCGGAAAATGTTGATGTCATTTCATCTATGATTTATCCAAGTCATTGGACATCTTATTTCGGAATTGCGAAACCCGATTTGGAACCGTACCGGCTCGTTAACGAATATGCTAAAGTTGAAAATGCCAAATTGGGAGAGTTGGAGAACAAACCGACATCCCGTCCGTGGCTGCAAGATTTCAGCGCTCCTTGGTTAGGTGCAGGCAATTATCTTCGTTACGGCAAGAAAGAGGTCGAAGCGCAAATTAAAGCATTAAATGAGAATGGGATAGACGAATTCTTATTATGGAATGCTGGCAATTCGTATACAGAAGGAGTAGATTATACTCCTTAACGAAAAATCCGGGGCCATCGTAATGGTTTCCGGATTTTTTTAATAAGAAAATGAAACTTTTCGGAAAGTAAAGACGTACTATTAAGTAGGAATTACCTTTTTCAATTTGGACTTACTAAATGAGAACGAAAATAAATGTGTTTGAAGATGTTTATTTAATTCCTCGTTCGGGTATAACAGTAAAGAAGGATAAATTTACATAGCCTAAGGAGCTGTAAGCCCATCAATATTGCGGAAATGTGACAAACTTGACATACCGAACATATTTTTTCTTAAAAAGGTGTATTCATCATTCTCAATAACGTGTATAATAGAACTCAAGATCGTTTCTTTAAAATTATTCTAATTTGATTTAAATACAATATTGAAAGAGCAGACTGAAAGGAAGTGTCCAGCGAATGGGAGTAACATTATTCACCTCACCAAGTTGTACATCTTGCAGAAAAGCGAAAGCCTGGTTGGAAGAGCATGACATTCCATATACAGAGCGGAATATATTCTCTGAACCATTGAATATTGATGAGATTAAACAAATACTTCGCATGACAGAAGACGGTACGGATGAAATAATTTCAACGAGATCGAAAATTTTCCAAAAACTGAATGTGGATGTTGAAAGCTTGCCGTTGCAACGGTTATACGAATTAATTCAAGAACATCCTGGCCTGTTAAGAAGACCAATCATCTTAGATGAAAAGAGGCTGCAAGTAGGTTATAATGAAGATGAAATTAGACGTTTTCTACCTCGTAAGGTAAGGGCCTATCAGCTGCTTGAAGCGCGGCGAATGGTTAACTAATTCAATTATGTCCGGATGATTTTTTGGGGAGTGCGAAAGCTTGCCTCAAAATAACATTCGCCGGAGGCTTAACTTGAATCAGCTAATTTGGTTCTCGCTGATTTAAAAGAAAATAGAGCAAGCGTATCCCATCACTTTTTGAAGTAGGGATTTCTGCCGAATCAAGTTAAAGAATATAGTAAAGCTGATAGGGAGTCGACAGGCAAAATGCCGTAAACCTATCAGCTTTTTGCATTCCTCTTGCTTTCCGGGCGGATGTTTTCTACAATTCAATTAACGTTATACGTCCCTATAATGAACCCTTTCATATCCGGTAGGACGTTCATATAGTAAGTATAAGAAGCATTGCAGGTTCACTGCAAAAAAATGAAGCGGGCCATTGCTCGTTTGAAGGAAGGGAGAGAAAAGGGATGGAAATAGAGCGCATTAATGAGAATACCGTTAAGTTTTATCTATCATATGTAGATATTGAAGAGCGCGGATTTACGCGGGAAGAAGTTTGGTATAACCGCGATAAAAGTGAAGAGCTCTTCTGGGAAATGATGGATGAAATCAATGACGAGACGGAATTTGAAATTGAAGGGCCGTTATGGATTCAAGTCCATGCGATGAATAATGGAATTGAAGTTACCGTAACAAGGGCGCAGATGACAGACACGGATGAAATGGAAGAAACATTTGGCATGGATGATCCAAGAAAAATGTTCCAAGACCATGCGATGTTTGGGAAGCCTGACCAATTAATGGATGAAACGAACGATGAACCGGAAGAGTGGTTATCTGATATGTTCGTGTTTTCAAACTTTGATGATCTGATTCCATTGGCGAATAAAGTGCACGGCTATACTTTCGAGTCATCTCTCTATTCATTCGAAGATAAATATTATTTATATATAAATTATGATGACGCGGAAATGAATGATGCGAAAAAGACGGATCTATGCAGTGTCATTTCTGATTTTGGATCAGTATCCAATATGACAATTCACCGATTGGAAGAGTACGGTAAAGTGATTATGGACAAAGACGTTTTTGCTAAAATGGAACATTATTTTGGCAGCTGATGAATATAAAGTGCCGCTCCTACGTCGATTATTAGATGATGGGCGGCTTTTTTTTCGCAAGAAACGATGTTTGCTATATTATAGAGGTGCTATGGTATAGGCCTAGCAATGCACTGTTCCACATGACGCGCTCCACTAATCTATTCAATTGCTTGCAAATAATCTCCTTTTGAAAGTCTTGCTCTATGGAGCAAAAATTCATACAATGAAGCAAAGAGGAGTGATGCATATTTTAATGGCACAAATGGAAAATGGAGAGACAATTGTTTTGACGTCGGATATCGAACGTAACGCTTTGCGGCGTTTAAGGTGTCAGCATCAGTTTTATTGCCCACAATGTCAATCAAAAGTTATTTTGAAAGTAGGGGAGGTCGTTATTCCACATTTTGCACATGAGCAAAAGACTTCCTGCAGGGATTCTTTTTCGGAAGGGGAATCACCTGAACATCTATTAGGGAAGCGATTATTATTCAACTTCTTTCAAAACAAAGGATATGCAGTTAAGATGGAACCGTTTTTGCGTAATTTATCACAAAGGCCGGATTTAGTAGTGGAGACTCAAAAGATGTCCATTCCAATTGAGTTTCAATGCAGCCCGATCCCACGCCATAAATTTAGAGAGCGATCGGAAGGATATCGTCTTGCCGGAATGGAGCCCTTATGGATTTTGAATACCCCCGCAAAATTCATAGAACAGCAAAATGGTATTGGTATTTTTCAACTCTCAAAGTTTCATGAGCAATTCTTATTGACCACCCCGAATGAAGGGGACTTACTCTTCTCTTTACATCCCCCAACATCAACATTCCACTATATGAGCAGTCTATTGCATATTGGAGGACAACGGTATATTGGACTTCATAACACTTTACCTTATGAAGCGCAAACATTGCCATTTTCACGTCCTAAAGCTCCTTCGCAATCTATGATCGAGCAATATTATCATTTATATAAAATCCAAAGAAACGCATTTCTTAGTCAGAGAATATTACTAAATAGAAAAGGAATACAGGATCCATTTTTGCGCGGCTGCTATGAGATGCGTCTACATCCAATCCGTTTGCCTTTGCATTTCGGAGTGCCCGTTGCACATAATCGAGCTTTTCGGGAAGCGGATTGTGATTGGCAAATACGTCTCTTATATTTTCTCCATAAAAGAAAAATCGAATGGCGTGCTGCTTCAGAAAAAGAACTTTGGTCATTTGCTCGACAATTTGACGAGCCGAACGAAGAAATGGTAGTCGCATGCAAGGAATATTTATCATTTCTTGAACAATGCGGCATTCATAACATAACGGCAGAAGGAAAGAATATTGAAAACAAAATTTTGCGACTTATTTCAGAAAGATATGTTGCAAAGAAGGTTTATAATTGAGAGAATGAAAATGATTCGTTTTCCGAAGGGAATTAAAAGGAGGAATAAACATGACGACTGATTCGAAGAACAAAGTTTTAACACGGGAAGAAGTGAATGTGGAGGAGACTTGGCGTTTAGAGGATATCTTCCCTACAGATGAAGAGTGGGAGAAGGAGTTCAAAGATATTGAAGCACTCGTAGGCAATGCTGAACAGTATAAAGGGACGCTTCGTAATGGGGCGGATGCATTATATGAGGCATTGACATTCCGCGATACACTTTCACAAAAAATGCGTAAGTTGTATGTGTATGCGCATTTGAAAAGTGACCAAGATACAACGAACAACGTTTATCAAGCGATGGAAAGCCGCGCTAAATCACTCTATGTTAAAGTGTCGACAGCGTTATCGTTCTTCTTGCCTGAGCTTCTAACAATTTCGGAAGAAGAGCTGACCAATCTATCTGAATATGATGAAAAACTGAAGTTGTACAAGCAAGAATTTAAAGAGGTTAACGCATACCGCCCGCATGTTTTGCCTGCTGAGCAAGAAGCAATTTTGGCACAATTAAGCGAAGTAACTGGCAGTTCAGCGGAGACGTTTAGCATGCTGAATAATGCTGATTTGACGTTCCCTATGGTGAAAGATGAGAATGGAGAAGAACTTGAGCTTTCTCATGGTCGCTATATCCGTTTCCTTGAAAGCGACGATCCGCGTGTCAGAGAAGATGCGTTTAAGGCGATGTACAGCAAATATGATGAGTTTAAAAACACTTTCGCTTCAACTTTGTCAGGCAACGTAAAGCAGCATAACGTCAATGCGCGTATCCGAAAGTATAATAGTGCACGTCATGCGGCTTTATCGCAAAATCATATACCGGAACAAGTGTATGATAATCTATTGGAAACGATCAATAAAAACATCGGATTGCTGCATCGTTATGTCGCTTTGCGCAAAAAGGTCATGAAGCTGAATGAATTGCATATGTGGGATATGTACGCGCCACTTGTGCAAGATGTAGATATGAAAATTTCATATGATGAAGCGTCTAAAATCATGTTGGAAAGTTTCCATCCGCTTGGCGAAGAGTATAAATCAATTGTCCAAGAAGGATTGGAAAATCGTTGGGTAGATGTTCGCGAAAACAAAGGGAAGCGTTCAGGAGCTTATTCTTCTGGGGCATATGGCACTAATCCATATATTCTCATGAACTGGCAAGATAATGTCAATAACTTATTCACACTAGCGCATGAATTCGGCCATAGTGTACACAGCTATTATTCACGGAAAAATCAGCCGTTCATTTATAGCGGTTATTCAATTTTCGTAGCAGAAGTAGCATCTACTGTGAATGAGGCGATTCTAAATGATCATTTATTGAAAACGATTGATGATGAACAAAAACGTATTTATTTGTTGAATCATTGGCTTGACGGATTCCGTGGAACTGTATTCCGCCAGACGATGTTTGCAGAGTTTGAGCATTTAATCCATCAACTTGACGAGAAAGGTGTTGCATTAACAGCTAATAAGCTTTCCGAAGAATATTTCGCATTGAACAAAAAATATTTCGGCGATGCCGTAGAAGATGATGCTGACATTGCGCTTGAGTGGGCACGGATTCCGCATTTCTATTACAACTATTATGTTTATCAGTATGCGACTGGTTTCAGTGCGGCAGTAGCGCTAAGCCATCAAATTTTGACAGAAGGACAACCTGCGGTAGATCGATATATTAATGAGTTCTTAAAAGCGGGTTCTTCAGATTATCCAATTGAAGTTTTGAAAAAAGCTGGCGTCGATATGACAAGCGCAGCACCGATTGAAGAAGCTTGCCGCGTGTTTGAAGAGAGATTGAATGAGTTAGAAGCATTGCTGGACAAGCATTCATAATGATTATGTTGCCGATATAATTAGTAACAAAACAAAAGTGGACTGCACCCGACAGGAGGATGAAACAGGGTGCAGTTTTCTTATGGATATAATTATTTTAATATAATTTAAAAAGGAAGCGCTTTCATTTGTAATAATGAGAGTCAGAAACAATGATTTATGAAGGAAAAGCTTAACATAGGTGTTTGTTAGCCTATTCAATTGTGACATTCATGTGAAATTTCATGTGAAATGTTGATGTTACTATTATTTTATGATAAATTATAGATGTGAAATAAATCACATACCAAACATACACCCCTTTTGTTTGAACGTGAACATTTCTCCCATTCCCTTTGTAGAAGAGCATCCCTCTCCCCCAGGAGCGGATGCTCTTTTCGTATATGCGTTTATGTAGATTTTTCCAATAGAACTATAGGTCTGTAAATCAGGTATTAAGATGACATACACAAAGGAAACGAATCATTATTCTAACTGCTTGTTTTAATGAGTAACTGTGAACCTATAAAATGAGCGTCGACTCACTTAGTCGGCTGAAAAGGAAAGAGACAATTAGTAGAAAAATATGTTTTTAAAATGAAAAGGCTGCCCGTAAAATCAGTATCCACTGACTTTGTGAGCAGCCTTTTTTAATTTACTTTTTTGCGCCAAATTGTCATTTCCTGAAACGGGAGACGTTCGACATTTTGTTGAAGCAATTGTTTTTTCAGTTCCCGTTCAGCAGCCTTTTCAGAAATACGATAGATTTCCGCGATTTCTTTCGTCGCAAAGGAGTCAAACCTGCAAAACAATTCTTCCAAAGTAGGGGGGATATTAGGTGTAATACGTTGTCCAATTAATTCTTCCAATATTTGTTCATATATTTCATAACTATAAAGTCCATCCACTTTTAACCCTTCGTCTTCAATATTTTCATTGAAGAAAACAAAAGTCGGAGCGTCACATACTTCCATTTCATTTGCCAAGTATAAGTCCACTTGCAAAGAGCGCATTACATTATGCGAAGAAAAGTCAAGTACAAATTCATTGACATCTAATTCCATTTTCTCGGCTATTTCAATTAATACCGATAAAGATGAAACATCACGAGACTTTAAAAAGGTGTATTCATACAACTTGGATAGAAATCGGAAGCCCGCCCGTTTGCCTTGGAACTCGGCAGCTTTAATCGCCAAGCTTGGAAATGATGGATGACTTTTCTCGCTCGCTTTTGGATCCTCTTTTTTATTGAAGCATAGGCCGTTTATCTTAGGCAAAGTTGTGCGTAGTGCAATTCGCAGTGTGAAATAACGTTCATACTCGACTTGCAATCTACGAAGCATCGGTTGCAACGCCCAGCATGTAGGGCATAAAGGATCAATGAACGCATATAGTTCAATTGGCTTGGCATATGCGGGGGCATGAACTTCTTCCAATAGAGTTTCCCGATTCACTGCCCATCCTCCTCGCTCCTGTTAACCATATGATTAGCGGTCATAACGAGCCTTTGGTAATAAATATCGCGGAGCTTTCCTTCAAGACCCACTTCATCCATAGCTTCTGCCATGCATGCAAGCCAAGCTTTTGCGCGGGTAGGTGTAATTGGAAAAGGCATATGACGCGCTCTCATCATTGGATGGCCATGTTCTTCTGTATATAAATTTGGTCCACCTAAAAATTGCGTTTGAAATTGTTTTTGTTTTCGTGCTGTTTCTGTCAGATCTTCCGGGAAAATCGGATAAAGGTCTGGATGGACAGCAACTTTTGCATAAAAACGGTCGATAAGTTCCGATAACTTTTCAGCACCGATCTCCTCATAAGGAATCAAAGGTTTTCGAGTCATGTATGTCAATCTCCTTTGTTCTGACTGTATGAACATTTTATCAACCAATCATTTCTTTCACAAATAAATAGCCTATGAACCGTTACACAGTATTGCGATGATAATAGGATAGGACTTTTCCTACATATTGCTGCGTTTCTTTGAATGGTGGAATGCCGCCATATTTTTTCACATTTCCAGGACCGGCATTATAAGCCGCAAGAGCCAATTCAATCCGCTGATCAAATTGATCCATCATTTGACGTAAATATTTTGCGCCACCCATAATGTTTTGCTGAGGATTAAAAGCATCTTGCACCCCTAAAAACTTGGCTGTCATCGGCATAAGTTGCATAAGTCCCATAGCACCTGCACGGCTGACGACTTGATGATTGAAATTCGATTCCTGTTTAATAACCGAAGCTATTAAGTTTTCTGGCAAGTTGTACCGTTCAGCGGCCTCTTTAATAATTTCAGAATAGTCCCCTGAGTAGTTCCTTCCACTATCATATGAATATGTTTCGGAAACTCTCTGCAAAGCATCCGATAAACTTGAAGGCATGTACACTTGGTTTGATCCGGAATATTGAAGGCTTTCCAACGTTTGCAGGCCGCCGAACATTCCAAAAGATTGCAATTGATTTGTTGAGGAACCTGATTCGCCAATACTAAACATCATTTCATTTATCAGATCACTGAACATGGAGGAAGATACGGATTGCCGTTCGGCTAAAGATTGCATCGTCCCCAATGATTGCATCGCTTGTATATCCATCAAAGTTCGAATTGTTTGTGCGTCCAAACGAATCCTTCCTTTCAAAAGTTGTAAGACTAAAGAACTTGCTCTACTTAGTATAGCAAGTCCTGCAAGAAAACGCATGTTACAAACTGCATGAGCGCTTATCATATGGTAGACTGAACGTATGATTATTGAAAGGGAGAAAAGAAATGCGAATTCAAAATAGAGTTATGGATGGAATACAAAAAGGAAATGAGATTCACTTTATACTTCATGATGAAGAAGCTGCTGTCCAATTAGGAAAACCAGCAAACAAAATGATTACCGATTCTGAAGAAATGTCATTCGTCTATTTATTCGATCATGAACATGGATACACGTATGTGCATTTCCCTCAAAATACTTGGGGTCATATGGCAAAGGCATTGCAGCTGGACGGGGATCCAATCATGATTAGCCAAGGAAAATCAATTCCATTGGTAGGATTTAAAGACGAACTGACAATGCTCATTTTTAATATAGAGGGGAATGACAATTATGGGGAGGCATTCACATCTGCCGTCGAGCACCAATTCCATGACCTCCTGCAAAATGTAGAGTGACATAGGAGGGTTCTTCATGAATGAATGGAAACAATTTCTTGCACCATACAAGCAAGCCGTTGCAGAGTTGAAAGTGAAATTGAAAGGTCTGCGTGCGCAATATGAATTAGAGAATGTACATACACCGGTAGAATTTGTTACTGGCAGGGTAAAGCCGCTTGCAAGCATTTATGATAAAACGCTTGAAAAAGGAATCGCATTCAAACCGTCAGATGCACTGGCGGCAGAACTTCCTGATATTGCAGGACTGAGGATTATGTGCCAATTCGTCGACGATATCGGCAAAGTTGTACAGACGTTGCGGAACCGCACCGACATGAGCATCATCGAAGAGAGAGATTACATTTCCAATAAAAAGAAGAGCGGTTACCGGTCGTTTCATATTATTATTGAATATCCGGTACAGACGATCCACGGCGAAAAATCGATTATGGCCGAAATTCAAATCCGGACATTGGCAATGAATTTCTGGGCTTCAATCGAACATTCATTGAATTATAAGTATAGCGGAGAATTGCCTGATGAGATTCGCCATCGTCTTGAAAGGGCTGCTGAAGCTGCTTTTCGTCTTGATGAAGAAATGTCGCTCATTCGAGATGAAATCCATGATGCGCAAAAGTATTTCAGTGCTTTTAAAGAGACAGCGGAACGCGATTACCAAATACGCAATGAAAGGAGGAATGATCATAATGAAATTCGCAATCCAGACAAGAAGTGACGATTTGTCGAAGCGGCTAACTTCTGAGGCAAAGGATTATTTAAAGGATTTTGGGCTTGTCTATGATGAAGAAGAACCAGATATCGTCTTATCGATCGGGGGGGACGGAACGCTACTGCATGCTTTCCATAAATATATCCACAGATTAGAGCATACAGCTTTCATCGGAATTCATACGGGTCATTTAGGTTTCTATGCGGACTGGAAGCCTGAGGAGATGGAGAAATTAGTATTGTCAATCGCGCGCAAGGAATTCAACGTCATTGAGTATCCTTTATTGGAAGTCATGATCAATTACAGATATTCCGATAAAAGCGCAACATACTTAGCCTTGAACGAATCGACTGTTAAATCGCCTGAAGTAACTTTAGTCATGGACGTAGAATTGAACGGAGAGCATTTTGAACGATTCAGAGGTGATGGCCTTTGCATGTCGACGCCATCAGGATCAACAGCATATAATAAAGCATTGGGTGGCGCGATCATCCATCCGTCCTTTTCAGCTATGCAGCTAACAGAAATGGCTTCTATTAATAACCGAGTATTTAGGACGGTTGGGTCGCCATTAGTACTGCCTGCTCACCATCGATGCATATTGACACCGGTAAATGGTCCGGATTTCATGGTGACAGTTGATCATTTACAACTTCTTCACAAAGATGTAAAGTCTATTGAATATAAAGTTTCGGACAAAAAGGTTCGTTTTGGAAGATTCCGTGCTTTTCCGTTTTGGAAACGTGTCCATGATTCTTTCATTGCGAGTGATGAATGATGGACACGCGTTTCAAATTAATTTATACTGTGGAATTTGGTCCTTTGCTACTAAGAGAATTTCTGCATAGTAAAGGGATCTCCAAACGAACATTGACTGCTACGAAATACGAAGGTGGATGCATTACCGTAAATGGCACAGAGCGGACTGTCAGGCATATCGTGGAAAAAGGAGATGTCGTGACGATTCTATTTCCACCCGAAAAGCCGAGTGCGGGATTAATTCCTCAATCGGGTCCGCTGTCAATTATTTATGAAGATGAAGCGATCATGATCATTGACAAGCCGGCAGGACAAGGAACAATTCCTTCAAGAGATCAGCCTGATGGTACGATAGCAAACTTTGTAGCAGGGAAATTTGCTGAAGAACAAATTCCCGCCACAGCACATGTTGTGACGCGATTGGATACTGATACATCAGGACTCATTTGTATGGCGAAAAATAGACATATTCACCATTTGTTAAGCGATCAAATGATTCAGTCCCATTTTAGCCGTAACTACATAGCACTGGCTGAAGGGCATTTTGAGTCGGATTATTATCAAATTGAACAGCCGATCGGAAGGAAAGAAGGCAGCATTATTGAACGTACGGTGCGGGCCGATGGGCAATATGCTCGTACAGATGTCACGGTTTATGGCCGTTATTATGCAAGCGAAGTGGAATTTGCGCAAATAGGATTAAAATTGCACACAGGAAGAACTCATCAAATCCGAGTTCATATGCAATGGCTTGGTCATCCGCTATTAGGTGACGATCTTTACGGTGGCTCTTTAACATTAATTCAAAGGCAGGCGCTTCATTGCGCTGAACTGTCGTTTTCACATCCATTGACCGGTCTGCCGCTCAAATTTTCTGCTCCTTTGCCAGAAGATTTGCAGTCCCTCTTAATAGATCAATAAAATTCAGTGAATTTCTCAGGGTTATAAGGCTGTTTGGATGGAACAGAAACAATTTCCATGCTTGGATATCTGACAGCTGATAATTTCCCACCGAATACACAGCCAGTATCTATATTCACGCTGTTATTGACAAATCTTACTTCTTTTACAGGTGTGTGGCCATAGACGATCATTGCTTCGCCATTATATGATTTTGCCCAATCCCTTCTAACCGGCCTGCCGTCTGGAAGGGTTTCGCCTGTAATATCACCGTAAAGGACAAAGGTTTTAACTTTTTTTGAAAATGGTTTTCCGATGAACTGTTCAGGAATCCCTGCATGTGCGATAATAAGTTTTCCGCCGTCTAACGTTTCATATAAAGGAAGCGCTTCGTAAAATGCCTTATATCGTTGTAAAAAACGACTTTGTTCATGTGGAGACAATTTGTATAGTTCGGCTGTAGTTGTTTCCAGGCCGTGTTTTTGCTGAACAGTATTGCCTAATGCAAAACGGTAAAGTTTATTGCAATGATTTCCCGGGGAATAGATTAATTTACGGGCATCTTGCAAAGCGAAAAGAAACTGCAGCGTCGGAAGAGAGGCAGGTCCACGATCCATAGCATCTCCTACAAATGCCAATTGTCTACCTTCTTGATGTACTGGCAAACCGGAGTCAAATGTATAGCCTAATTTTTGAATGAGTTCCATTAACTCGTCGTAACAGCCATGGATATCACCAATTATGTCAAATGTCATCGTAGGTCCTCCTAAATGTAAGTTTAAATAGTATCTTACCGTATAGTTGTGCAAACATGCATGTCGGAATGGAAAGGAAGGTGCAGCCATGACTGTAAATGAACAAGAAAGAGATGGAGTTATCGTAAATGAAGGAAAAATGATCGAAGCTTTAATGCAGCAAGATATCCGCGCTTTTCGGGAAGAGTATTTATTAATTCACCCATATGACCGGGCAGTTTTCTATGAAAAAGTGGATGCGGCGCTTCGTAAAATTATGTATTATTTTCTTTCGCCTAAAGAGTTGGCCGAAATTTTTGAGACTAGTGAAATAGATGATAGTGAATATAAGGAGTTCCTTCAGGAGATGGACACGACGTATGCGGCGGATATGATTTCCTATATGTTCGTTGATAACGCGGTAGATGTCCTGAAAGAACTTGATAAGTCACAAATTGCCAGCTATTTAACGTTAATGGATAAAGAAGCGGCTGCTCAAATT
Organism: Sporosarcina contaminans; assembly: GCF_042679045.1. Taxonomy (NCBI): domain Bacteria; kingdom Bacillati; phylum Bacillota; class Bacilli; order Caryophanales; family Caryophanaceae; genus Sporosarcina; species Sporosarcina contaminans. Next base: position 14,783 of record NZ_JBHTLT010000105.1, read on the forward strand.
AAATCCCTTTTACATTACGAAGAGTATACTGCAGGGTCAATTATGACAACGGAGTACGTCTCTGTTCCTGAAAACTCAACTGTACGTTCAGCGATGACGATTTTGCGCAACGAAGCGCCATCCGCTGAAACGATTTATTATGTGTTCGTCGTTAGTGATGACAATAAACTCACAGGTGTTGTATCTTTACGTGATTTAATTATTGCCGATGAAGATGCATTAATTGGATCGATCATGAATGAGCGTGTTGTAAGTGTCATCGTCTCCGATGATCAGGAAGATGTTGCCCGGACAACGCAAGACTATAATTTATTGGCGGTGCCTGTCGTCGACTTTCAGCAGCATATGTTAGGTATCATTACAGTAGATGATGTAATCGACGTATTGGATGAAGAGGCTTCCGATGACTATTCCAAGTTAGCCGCGGTTGCCAATATGGACACATTCGATAAAAACTCATTTTCAGCAGCGAAAAAGCGTATACCTTGGCTTATTGTCCTACTAGTGTTAGGAATGCTTACTGCAAACTTAATCGATATGTTCACTGAAACAATATCACAAGTCGCTTTATTGGCCGCATTCATTCCACTTATTGCCGGAACTGCCGGAAACAGCGGAACACAAGCGTTGGCAGTTGCCGTTCGCGGGATTGCTACACGTGATATTGAAGAGGAAAGCAAGTTCAAATTGTTATTGAGGGAAGCGGGTACCGGGATTATAACCGGACTCATATGTGCTATTTTTGTTATTTTGCTCATTTTTGTTTGGAAGCATGAATTTGTAATTGCATTATTAGTTGGGGCAGCAATTTTAGTTTCCATTTTCGTTGCAACAATCTCAGGCTCCTTCATCCCGCTTTTTATGCACAAAATGAAAATTGATCCTGCAGTTGCATCGGGTCCTTTCATTACAACGTTGAATGATGTTATTAGTATTATTATTTATCTCGGTTTAGCAACAACATTCATTAGCAGCTTGTAGACGTAACGGCAATTCCTCGATGTAGAACTTCATGCGTGTTAGGCGCATATACTACTGAAAAAGGGGGAATTGCCATTACTTATAAAGAACCATTGCTGTTTATATCAGGTCCGCCGCCCGTTTTTACAAAGATAACGATTCAAAAAATTGAAGAGGAGAGCACGTCCGTCTTTGTAATGGATGAACTTACGGAACATGAGCAAATCGAAGTAAACCCTTCCCCGCAACATGAAACGCAACATGAAACGCAACATGAAATCGAAAATCCTGTCATATTAAATAAAATTACGTATTTAAGTGAGCCGTTTCAGCGGCAAGTATATCAGCCATTGCAGTTTGTCATTAAAGGGGAAAAAGTAAAGGGCACCATACAAAAAATAGAAGATGGCTCCGTTTGGATCAATTGTAAGGATGAATTGAAAAAAGTGGAAATTAAACATATTGAAGAAGTTTTGTGGCGCGGCCATCCATTTGACAGAGTGTAAAGGGATGAGGAACTAAATATTCATTTAGTCCCAGCTTGTTGACAAACGCCCGCATACGGCGTTGAGGCCAGCAGGACGTGGCGTTCTTAGGTTGCCTTCCTTGGCAAGTGTTTTCAAGCCAAGATAGGCAAACACTTATCAAATGACTACAAACCTTAAAAGGACTGTAAACAAAGTAAAAAGATACTTTGTCTACAGTCTGCGGGGCTGTCCAGAAAGTCAGTGAAAACTGATTTTCTGTGATAGTCCCTTTCTGGTTGGAGAATAAATGGGGAACCCCCGACAACCGTCGCTTTCCGTTCCAGGCGCACGCTTTCCGGGGGGCGGGCGGTGAGCCTCCTCGTTCGCTTCGCTCCCTGCGGGGTCTCACCTGTCCCGCTAATCCC